>DASUQG010000094.1:0-11060 GCA_036280695.1 Thermoleophilaceae bacterium | reverse complement strand
CTGCTGATCGTGCTGCTGATGTTCGCCTGCATCGCGGTCTCGGCGCTCGGGAGCGGCATCACGCTGCGCCGCTTCCTGCGCGTTTAGCCACTTTTAGCGAACGGCGACTAGCCTCTCGACGATGCGGAATGGAGGCATTGCAGCGCTCTGCGCGCTCGTTGCGCTGGTCGCCGGGCTCTGGCTCGGCGGTCATCCCGAATCCCTGCCGGGACCGGTGCGCGATGCCTTCGTCCAGGAGGACCGGGCGCTCCGCGCCGAGATCATCGACTCGATCGAGGACAACTTCTACAAGCCGGTCGACGAGAAGAAGCTCGACGACGCCTCGCTCAGGGGGATCGTCGAGTCGCTCAACGACCCCTATTCGCACTACCTCACTCCGCCGGAGGCGAAGCAGCTCGACGAGTCCGTGAGCGGCGAGTTCGAGGGCGTCGGCATGAACGTCGAGGAGGACAAGCGCGGGCTCAAGGTGCTGCGCGTGTTCGACGGCTCGCCCGCGGAGCGCGCCCGCATCCGCCGCGGGGACTTCATCCTCGGCGTGAACGGCCGCTCGCTCGCCGGGGTGAACAGCGACGTGGCCACCAGCCGCATCAAGGGACCCGCCGGGACATCGGTGAGCCTGAGGGTCTTCACGCCGGGCGAGGACAGCGACCGCACCGTCAGGGTGAAGCGCGAGCGCATCGAGATCCCGGTGGCGCGAGGCCGCGTCGTGGAGCGCGACGGCGAGAAGCTGGGGGTCGTCGAGCTGCTCAGCTTCAGCTCCGGGGCCCACGGACTGGTGCGCCGCCAGATCGACAAGGTGCGGCGCCAGGGCGCCGACGCGATCGTGTTCGACCTGCGCGGCAACGGCGGCGGCCTGCTCTCCGAGGCCGTGCTGGTCTCGAGCATCTTCATCGAGGACGGCAAGATCGTCTCGGTGCGCGGCCGGCATCGGCCTGAGCGCACGCAGGACGCCCAGGGCGATGCCATCGACGCCAAGATCCCCGTGGTGACGCTCGTGGACGGCGGCAGCGCCAGCGCATCCGAGATCGTTACTGGCGCCCTGCGCGACCGCAAGCGCGCGAAGGTCGTCGGCACGCGCACGTTCGGCAAGGGGCTCGTGCAGGAGATCCAGCGGCTGTCGAACGGCGGCGTGCTCGACCTGACCGTCGCGAACTACTACCTGCCGGGCGGGGAGACGATTTCCACCAAGGGCATCAAGCCGCAGATCCGGGCCGTGGACGACCCGGACACCGACCGCGACGAGGCCCTGCCCGTGGCGCTCGACGAGCTGGTTCGCGAGCTGCAATGAGCGCCGCCGTTCGGGGGCGCCCGGCCCGCCGGCTGGACAAGCCGATGGTCGCGGTGCTGGAGAAGCGCGGCCGCTTCCTGGTGGCCGAGCCGCTGTTCGGGCCCGGACCGCGGACGGCCGTGGAGCGGGGCGACGCGGGTGCCGGAGATCTCGTGCTGGTGGGCGCCGGGAAGCGCGGCGCGCGCGTGCTGCGCCGGCTCGGCCGTCCGGACCGTGCGCGAGACGTCCTGGAGGGGCTGATGCTCGACCGCGGGCTCTATCGCTCCTACCCGCGAGCGGCGAGCGGCGAGGCAGAGGTCGCGCTCGACGACCCCTACGCGGCGGACGCGCGAGTGGACCTGCGCGAGCTGCCGACCTTCACGATCGACCCGGACGACGCCAAGGACTTCGACGATGCCATCTCGGCCCGGCGCGAGGACGGCCGCGTGCGGCTGTGGGTGCACATCGCCGACGTGACCGCCTACCTGCGCCCGGGTGGCCGGTTCGAGCGCGAGGCGTCCCGGCGCGGCACGAGCGTCTACGTGCCCGGCGCGGTCGAGCCGATGCTCCCCGAGGTGCTGTCGAACCAGGCCTGCTCGCTGCGGCCCGGCGAGGACAAGCTGGCCGTGACCGTGGAGATGCAGATGGACGGCGCCGACGTGACGAGCGTGGCGTTCCACCGCTCGCTCGTGCGCAGCGATCGGCGGCTGACCTATGGAGAGGTGGACGAGCTGTTCGCCGGCCGGACCCGCTCGGAGGCGCCGTGGGGGGATCCGCTCGCGGTCGCGCGCGACGTTGCGCGCGCGCTACGGGAGCGGCGCGACGCGCTCGAGTTTGGCTCCTGGGAGCCCGCCTTCGACTTCGACGCCGAGGGCAACCCGACCGGCGTGCGCTACGAGCAGCAGACCGAGTCGCACAGCGTGATCGAGATGCTGATGATCCTCGCAAACGAGCAGGTGGCCGGCTACCTGGCGGACCGGAAGCTGCCGACGCTCTACCGCGTGCATGAGCGCCCCGAGCCGCAGTCGGTGGTGTTCCTGGCCGAGCAGCTGGCGAGCCTCGACATCCCAACGCCGCCGCTGCCGAAGCAGATGACGCCGCAGCAGGCGGCCGACGCGATCGCCGAGATCTCACGCATCGTCGCGCGCGAGTCGGGCGGCAAGCGCGCGTACAGCGTGCTCGTGCTGCGTGCGCTCAAGCAGGCGTACTACAGCCCGCGCAACCTCGGGCACGCGGGTCTCGGCAGCCCGCGCTACTGCCACTTCACCTCGCCGATCCGCCGCTACCCCGACGTGGTTGCGCACCGCGCGCTGCTCCAGGGGCTCGGGATCGACCAGGCGGCGGCCCCGGGGCACGAGCTCGAGGAGGCGGGCGTGATCAGCTCGGCGGCGGAGCGCGAGGCGATGAAGATCGAGCGCGACGCCGATGACATCTGCCTCGCCTTCCTGCTCGAGCGGGTGATCTCGGAGATGGACCCGAACGAGTCACACGCCTTCGAGGGCGAGGTGGTCGGCCTGATCGAGAAGGGCGCCTTCGTCCAGTTCGGCGAGCAGCGCTTCGAGGGCCTGCTGCCGGCACGCCGACTGCGCGGCTGGTGGAGCCTCAATGAGCTGGGGACCGCGCTCGAGGCGGAGGGGTCGGGGCGCCGGCTCAGACTCGGGGATGCGGTGAAGGTGGAGGTGGATCGGGTCGAGACGGCTCGAGGGCGCGTGGACCTGGTCCCCGCGGAGTCATACTCGTAGCCGTGGCGAAGAAGAAGAAGCGCAAGGCGGCCCCAGGGGACATCGCCACCAACAGGCAGGCGAGCTTCCGCTTCAACCTGCTCGACAAGTTCGAGGCCGGCATCGTGCTCCAGGGCTCGGAGGTGAAGTCGCTGCGCGACGGCGGGGTGCAGCTGAAGGACGCATACGCCGAGGTCAGGGACGGCGAGGTCTGGCTGCGCAACATGCACATCGCGCCCTACAAGCCCGCGCGCGAGAACCACGACCCCGAGCGCCCGCGCAAGCTGCTCCTGCACCGGCGCGAGATCGAGCGCCTGCTCGAGGCCAGCGCCGAGAAGGGCCTCACGATCGTGCCCACCCGCATCTACTTCAACGGCCCGCGGGCGAAGGTCGAGTTGGCGCTCGCGAAGGGCAAGGACATGTACGACAAGCGCCGCTCGATCAAGGACCGAGACGTGAAGCGCGAGATCGACCGGGCGATGTCGGAGCGCTACTAAACGGTCACAGATCGAGCCCGCGCTCGGCCGCCCAGCGGCTCAGCTCGTGGCGGCTCGAGAGCTGGAGCTTGCGCAGGACGGAGGAGACGTGGGCCTCCACGGTCTTGGGGGAGATGTCCAGGCGCAGCCCGATCTCCTTGTACATGTAGCCGCGCGCGATGTGCTGGAGCACCTCGCGCTCGCGCGCGGTGAGTGCGTCGAGCTCGGACTGCGGGCTGGGCGCGGGCCCGGCGAAGGCGTCGAGCACGAAGCCCGCCAGGCGAGGAGAGAAGACGGCGTCGCCCTCGTGCACGCGGCGGACCGCCTCGGCGAGCTCCTCGCCTGAGATGTTCTTGGTCACGTAGCCGCGCGCGCCCGCGCGGATCACCGCGATCACGTCCTCGGCCGCGTCGGACACCGACAGGGCGAGGAAGCAGGGCGGGCTGTCGGTCTGTGCGGCCACCCGGCGGATCACCTCCACGCCGCCTCCGTCCGGCATGTGCACGTCGAGCAGGACCACGTCCGGGGCGTGCCGCTGGATCGCGTCCACCGCGTCGTCGACGCCGCTGGCCTCGCCCGCGATCTCGAGCAGCGGCTCGAGCTCGGCGCGGACGCCGGCGCGAAACAGCTGGTGGTCGTCGACGATCAGGACGCGCGGCTCGCTCACTGCCGCTCCTCCAGCACGAGCTCCACCTCGGTGCCGCCGCCGGGCGCGCGCGTCACTCGCGCTCGGCCGCCGTGGCGCTCCATGCGGCCGACGATCGATTCGCGAACGCCGCGGCGGTCGCCGGGCACGGCGGCGAGGTCGAACCCCGGTCCGCGATCGCGCACGAACACCTGCGTGCGGCTGCCGCCGCTCTCGGCGTACACGTCGACCGTCGAGCCGGCGCCGAACTTCGCCGCGTTCGTCATCGCCTCGCGTGCGGCCGCCACGACGGCTTCGTGATTGCCGTCGAGCTCACGGTCGCCGACCACCACCACCTCGACCGGCACGCCGTAGCGCTCCTCCACGTCGGCAGCGGCGGACTCGAGGGCGGCCGCGAGCCGCGCGGCCTGCCCCGGCGCGGCGCGCCCCGCCAGCCACGCCCGCAGCTCGCGCTCCTGGCGGCGCGCGATGGCGGCCACCTCGCTGGGGTCGGCCGCGCTGCGCTGCACCATCGCAAGCGTCTGGAGCACCGAGTCGTGCAGGTGGGCAGCCATCTCCGCGCGCTCCTGCGAGCGGATGCGCTGCGCCCGCTCCTGGGTCAGCGAGCGCACCAGCCGCACGACCCAGGGCGCGAAGATCACCCCGAGCACCACCACGGCGGCGATCAGCGCAAGCAGCACGTCGCGCGCCGCGCCCAACGCTCCCGTGGCCTGGAGGAACACGAACCCCGACGCCACCACGAGCGCGATGCCGATGCCGGTGCGGGAGATAGCGGCGGCGGCACGGCGGCTCTCGGCCACGGCGGTCTCCGCCGTCATGCGCGGCGCGGTGGACGGCGGCTGCGCGGGCCCCCGCGGGGCGTCGGGTGGCTGCGGCGGCTCGCCGAGCGACTGCCGCCAGATCAGTGCTCCGCCGCTCGCGATCAGCACGAGCGGCCACACGATCTCGTCGGAGAACCAGATGCCGAGCTCCCGGAAGGCGAGTAGCGCCGCCACCAGCAGCAGACACGTGCCGAGCGCCACCTCCACGGCGGCGCGACCGGTGGGCAGCCGGCTGCGAGCCGAGCCGGACTCGCCGGGCGGGATCAGGATCCACCCGAGCAGGTAGGCGCCCAGGCCGAAGCCGCCGGCCGCGGTCGCGACCACGAAGGCAAGGCGCACCAACGACACGTCGATGCCGAAGCGCCGCGCTATGCCGGCGGCCACGCCGCCGATCCAACCGGCGTCGCGGTCGCGGCGGAGGATGTGCGCCGAGGCGCTGCCCGGACCGGTCGTCACGCGCAGATCATCGCGGGCGGGTCATCCCGGACGCCAGCAGGATCGCTCCCAGGGCCGCGCACGCCACCGGAGCGAGGACGCCGAAGCGGAGGTCGAACGTCCCGCTCGCGTCGAGTAGCAGCAGCACGCCCAGCGCGAGCACCGCGATGCCCGCGACGACCGAGGTGAGATCCGGGCTAGGTCGCACAGGCGTCGTTGCGGCCGAGCTCGTCGAAGTCCGGGCCGAAGTTGAAGCTGCCGCGGTCGAAGTCCAGGTCCGGCGACGACCTGCCGATGCGCAGCGATCCCACTCCCACGTCGGCCTTCACGAGCAGGCGCGTGGTGTCGCCGGTCGCGTCCGGAAGGTCCTCCACGTCCACGTCCACGCCCTCGTTGTGGCGGTCGAACGTGCGCACCTCGCCGATCCCGACCTGGGCATCGGTCGCAACGCACACGTCCGCGGGGACGATCAGCCGCGCCTCGCCGATGCCGAGGTCGATGCCCACCGGCACGTCGCCGGAGGGGAGGTCGGTCTGGCGCAGGTCCACGACGAGCTCGCCCATCCCGAGCTGGTATTCGTCGCGCAGGTCGGCCTGCGACGCCGGACGGTAATCACGCTCGCCGACGCCACCGTCGAGGTCGATGCCCGCCGCGGAGACCGCGCCCGCCGAGAGCGCGAGCGTGACGGCCGGAAGCACGAGCCAGCGCACCGGGCGAACGAACGCGCCGACCAGAATGGCCACGCCCGCCACGATCACCGTGATGGCCACCACCGTCTCGCCGCCCGCGGCCGCTGCCCAGGCGCCGGCGATGGCGATCACTCCGCAGAGGACGAGGATTCCGATGCCGAGGGCGGCGCGCCTGGCGATGTCGCCGGCGTCGGCGCCCGGTCCCTCTCCGGAGACGAACCACCAAACCAGAACGCCTGCGGCGACCAGAAGCGCGAACGGAACGAGGATTCCCGCGAGGAGAAGTCCGCCGCCGAGAAGAAAGGGCCAGCTGACGCAGAGCAGGACCACCACCCCTGCGATCACGAGCCAGCGGTTGCGGCCGGGCGCGTCCGTGGCCGTGGGGCTGTCCTCGCTCGGGATCAGGAGCAGCGCGGCGAGGTAGGCCAGCAGGCCGGCGCCGCCTACGAAGACGAGGACCACGGCGCCGATCCTGAAGAGAGTCGGATCGATGTTGAAGTAGCGGCCGAGCCCGCCGCACACGCCGCCGATCACGCGGTCGGAGCCCGAGCGCAGCAGCCGGCGCGGCTGCGGGCTCTCGGGAGGCAGTTGCTGAGTCGTGTCGTCCGTTGTCATGCCGCGAGAGTGCCTTTTTGCAGGGGATCTGCCTATTGGGAATGGCCCCTAGGGGAGGTCACGGACGCCCTGTGCCGCTACCCTTATGTGAGTTGCACGGGGGCGAACCAGCTTCGACGTGGAGCTGCTCGTCGCGATGTAGCGAGTCGAGGACTCCGGGTGGGCCTCGTTAAATAATCCCGGAAACCAATAAGTGCGGACGAGGATCATTCGTTCGCTCTCGCCGCCTAATTAGGCCGTGAGAGAGTCGCCCCGGGTATGCCCGCGGTCCGGCAAGCGGCTTCATAGCAGCGGGCTCACCGCGACGGTTCGACCCTCGGCCGTCACGGGACAACTTCGAGGGTGTGGCGCCGGGGACGTGCCCCGTGGATCGACCGAACCGGACGCCGAGATTCGACTCCGACGGGAACACTCGTAGCAAGCATCGCGGTGGTGTTCCGCGGACGCCGGGGCAGTGCCGGCCGCCTCCACCTCGCAGTCTCATCTCGACCCCCGCAAGGGGGTCGAGCCGTTTCAGCACCGAGGATGTTCGGGATGAGCGAGTCCGAGCTGAACGCATTGCGCGTGCGCTCGGGCGCTTCTATCCGCTGTTGCTCGCGATCGTCGCCGGACTGCTCGCCGTTCTCCGCCGGCGGGACGCCATCCTGCGCTCCCGCTGAGCCCGGCGACGATCGCGCTTCCTAGGCGGTGTCGAAGGCGGGACCAGTGGCGGACTGGGCCTCGTCCGGCGCGCCGTGCTGCCCGTGCGCCTCGGCGCCCGCCATCGCGGTCGCTGGGCTCTCCTCGCGCAGGATCGTCGTCGCCGCGATGATCGCGACCACGGCGAGCGCGGCTCCGATCAGGTAGGCCACGTGGTAGCCGCCGAGGAGCGCCTCCGCCTGGCCCTCTCCCGATTCGAGCAGGCTGTTCGTGCGCTCCGCGGAGATCGTCGCCAGCAGGGCGAGGCCGATCGCGCCGCCGACCTGACCGGTCGTGTTCACGAGACCGGAGGCGAGCCCGGCGTCCTGCGGCGTGGCGCCGGACATAGCGAGCATCATCAGGGCCGGGAAGGCGACGCCCGCGCCGCCTCCGAAGATGAACATCGCCGGGAACACGTCGACGATGTAGTTGCCGTCCACCGGCGTCCGCGCGAAGAGCAGCATCGCGACCATCAGCAGGCCGAGGCCCGCGATCAGCACACGCCGCGGTCCGAAGCGCATGTTCAGCTTGTCCGTGAAGCCGAGCGACAGAACGCCCATCAGCAGGGATCCCGGCAGGAACGCGAGGCCGACCTCGAGCGGCTCGTAGCCCAGCACGAGCTGCAGGTAGAGCGCGCCGAGGAAGAAGAGGCCGAACATGCCCACCACGAGGAGCGCCATCACGATGTTGGCGCCCGTCACGTTGCGCGAGTGGAACAGCCGCAGCGGCATAAGCGGCTTCTCGATGCGCGCCTGACGCAGCACGAACGCCGCCACGAGCGCCACCGAGATCGCCCCGAGGATCAGCGTCTGCGCCGAGGCCCAGCCGTGCTCCTCGACACCGAGGATCGTGTACACGGCGAGCATCAGGCCCGCGGTCACGAGCACCGCGCCGGGCGCGTCCGCGCCCTCACTGAGGCCGATGCCCGGCCTGCTCTCCACGAGCCGGACCGCCAGCAGGGCGGTCACGAGCCCGATGGGGACGTTCACGAAGAAGATCCAGTGCCAGTTGATGAGGTCGGTGAGGATTCCGCCGGCGAGCAGGCCGATCGAGCCGCCGGCCGAGGCCACGAACCCGAACACGCCGATCGCCTTCGCCTGCTCGCGCGGCTCGGGGAACATCGTCACGATCATTCCGAGCGTGACCGCGGAGGCCGCCGCACCGCCGGCGCCCTGCACGAAGCGGGCCGCGATCAGCATCTCCTGGGTCTGCGCCAGCGCGCAGAGCAGCGAGGCGCCCGTGAACACCGCCAGCCCGACGAGGAACACGCGACGGTGGCCGAGCAGATCGCCGAGGCGTCCCGCGAGCAGCAGCAGCCCGCCGAACGCGATCAGGTAGGCGTTCACCACCCAGGCGAGGTTGTTCTGTGTGAAGTCGAGGTCGCTCTTGATCGACGGCAGAGCGACGTTCACCACCGTCGCGTCCAGCACGATCATCAGTACGCCCGCGCAGAGGACGTAGAGAGCGATCCAGCGTCGTCGATCCGTTTCAGCAGCAGTCATGTCCGTAAAGACCTTGGTCGGGTTCCAAACTCATCGCTCGGCAAGTTGCTCGAGTCGTTTCGCGAGCCGCTCCATGCCGCGCTCCCGCGCCGCAGCGGCCGCCCCGCTGAAGTTAGTGGAGGCATCCCCTGGAAGCTCGAGATCCACGTCACGCAGGGTCGCAATCTCCTTGAAGCGCCGCAGTTCGTCGGCCTGAGTGGTGAGCGCCGCGCGGACGCTCGGCTTCGTCTCGCGCACCGCGTGCTCCAGAGCGGCCTCCAGGGACCCGTGGCGCTGGAGTAGCTCGGCGGCCGTCTTCTCGCCGATCCCCTTCGCTCCGGGGATGCCGTCGGAGGGGTCGCCGCGCAGCGCGATGAAGTCGGGCACGAGCTCGGGCGGCACCCCGTAGCGGCGGCGCACCTCGCGCGCGTCCACGAGCTCGGCACCCTGCTTGCCGGTGCGTACATAGAGGATCGTCACGCTGTCGTTCGCGCACTGGAACAGGTCGCGGTCGCCGGTCATCACGAGCGTCGTGCCGCCCGCGTCCGTCTCGCGGCGCGCGTAGGCGCCGAGCAGGTCGTCCGCCTCGAGCGTGTCGCTCACCGCGACGGTCCAACCGAAGGCCTCGAAGAAGTCGCGCGAGCCGGCGAACTGGGGCGCCAGCGTGTCCGGCAGCTCGGGCCGGTCGGCGTGGTAGCCGTCGAACAGCTCCACGCGGTAGTCGGCGGCGTCCGGCCCGAAGCAGAGCGCCACCGCGCGCGGCTGGTGCTCGTCGATCTCGCGCAGGATCAGGTTGGCGGTCCCGAGGAGCGCGTTGACGGGCTGGCCGTCGGCGCCCTTGATCGAGTCGGGCAGCGCGTAGAAGGCGCGGAACAGCATCGAGGGCGCGTCGACCACGAGTAGCGGACCTGTCACGCGGGCAAACCTAGCCAGACTTGGCGGAAGACCCCAGCGACGCCACCCCGTACCTGCCCGAGCACCGCTCCATGAAGGCGTTGCGCGAGGCGGCGGCGGGTTGCCGCGGCTGCCATCTGTGGCGCCCGGCCACGCAGACCGTCTTCGGCGAGGGGCGCAAGTCCTCGCGGGTGATGCTCGTCGGCGAGCAGCCGGGGGACAGGGAGGACCGGGCCGGCAGGCCCTTCGTCGGCCCCGCGGGGCGCGAGCTCGACCGCGGCATGGAGGCGGCCGGCATCGAGCGCCGGGACGCCTACCTGACGAACGTGGTGAAGCACTTCAAGTTCGAGGAGCGCGGCAAGCGGCGCATCCACCAGACGCCGAAGCGCTTCGAGATCGATGCGTGCCAGCCGTGGCTGGAGGCGGAGCTCGACGTGGTGAAGCCGGAGGCGCTCGTCCTGCTGGGGGCGGTGGCGGCGAAGGCCCTGCTCGGCAGCTCGTTCAAGGTGACCCAGCACCGCGGCGAGCTGCTCGACTCAGACCTGGCACCGATCGTGAGCGCCACCATCCACCCGTCGGCGATCCTGCGCCAGCGCGACGACGCCGCCCGCGCGCGCGAGCGCGAGGCGTTCGCGGAGGATCTGCGGGTGGTGGCGGCGGCGCTGGACGCGGGTGAACGGCAGCATTGAAGGCGGTCGAGCCGCCGAGGGCGCCCTCGTAGCGGAGGCTCAACACGAAGCGGGACTATTTGTCCCGCAACGTGTTGAGCTTGCCTGGGCGTCGGTGTAACAGCCCCCTTCAGAGCGTGTAGTTCTCCTTATCGACCATCGGTCAGTAAGGAGTGGGACATGACGCAGCCGGAGACCATCAGCAGCGCAGGCGCCCCGCGCGCCAAGCGCTTCCTGCTCGCCGAGCCCGAGGCGCGCGTTCTCGAGTGGATCGCCCGCCGACTGCCGGCTCGGGTGATGCCGGACCACCTCACGGCACTCGGCGTTCTGGCCGCGCTCGGCATCGCCGCCGCCTACGTGCTCTCGAACGGCGACGAGGCCTGGCTCTGGGCGGCGAGCGCCCTGCTCGTTGTCCACTGGCTCGGCGACTCGCTCGACGGCACGCTCGCCCGGGTGCGAAGGACCGAGCGGCCGCGCTACGGCTACTACCTCGACCACCTCGTCGACGCGTTCGCCACCGCCGCCATTGGCATTGGTCTCGGGCTGTCGCCCTACATGCTGCTCGCGGTCGGGCTCGTGATCGTGATCGCCTACCTGATCCTCTCGATCAACACATACCTCGAGACGCACGCGTTCGGCGTCTTCGCCCTCGGCTACGGCCGCCTCGGC
>DASUQG010000093.1:0-6359 GCA_036280695.1 Thermoleophilaceae bacterium | reverse complement strand
GATGCTGGGCCTGCCCTGTTACCACATGCGCGACATGATGATGAACATGGAGACGAGCGTTCCTCAGTTCCGCAAGGCTCTCGAGGGTGACGCGGACTGGGACGAGATCTTCGAGGGCAAGGAGTCCGAGGTCGACTGGCCGGCCTCGTACCACTGGCGCGAGCTGATCGAGGTCTATCCCGACGCGAAGGTCCTGCTGAGCGTGCGCGATGCCGACAGCTGGGTGCGCAGCATGCAGAACACGATCAACCAGGTCTTCTTCGGGGACAGCCTGATGACGCACCTGGCGAAGGCCCGCTACGAGATCGATCCTCCGTATGCGGCATGGATCGACCTGCTGAGCGAGATGAACTGGAGCGAGGAGCGCGGCGTGTTCGGCACGAGCGACGACCCCGCCTCGATGGCCGAGGCCATGGAGCGATGGAACCAGTCGGTGATCGACACCGTGCCCTCGGAGCGGCTGCTCGTCTGGAACCCCAAGGAGGGCTGGGAGCCGCTCTGCGAGTTCCTCGAAGTGCCGGTGCCTGACACCCCGCTCCCGCACGTCAACGACACGGAGAACTTCCAGAAGAACCTGATCATGGGTCCCGCAATCGCGGCGATCGACGCCTGGTGGGAGGAGAACCGCCCGGACGAGGATCCCGGCGACAAGCGGCCCGCCGGACCGGCGGCGGCATCGGCATGAAGTTGGTTTGAGTCGGCTTCGGCCGGACCGGAACCAGTTCCGGACCGAGTTCGGGGGCGAGCCGTTTCCGGCCTAGGCCCGCCTCGGCGACGTGTGAGGCTCCGCCGGAGACTCGAGCGCCGGTTCGGGCGGCGGTTCCACCTCCGCCGTGCCGTAGCGGTGCCGGTGGATCACCGCCGCCACGGCGCCGGCCGGGATCGGTAGCCAGAACGAGACGAGTCGGTAGGCAAGCGTGGCCACAACGGCCGCGCCCGCGCCGACCCCCGCCAGCGCGAGCGTTCCGGTCAGCCCCGCCTCGACGAAACCGAGGCCGCCCGGCGTGAGTGGCAGGGTGCCGAGCAGCTGCGCGGTGCAGAACGCGAGCAGGACCAGCGAGGGGCGCGGCTCGCTGCCCAACGCGTAGAGCGCCGCGATCAGCGTCAGGTAGTCGAGGACCCAGCGACCTGCGGCGAGGAGCAGGGCCTCCCACCACTGGCGGCCCAGCACTTCGACCACGACATCGCGTTCGTGGAGCAGCCGCTCGGGTAGGCCGCTGACCGGCTCGCGGTGGCGCCGCAGCCGGTTGAGGAGCGCCTCAGCCCCACGGCCGATCAGCTCGAGCGGTCGGTCCCAGATCACGGAGGCCGCGCCCACAACGACCATGAGGACGAAGACGATCGCGCCCGCCATCGCTGCCCTGGCCAGATTCGGGTCGACCGCCACCCCGGTGAGAACGGCCGGCAGGGCGAGCAGCGGCAGGGTCAGCAGGGTTGCGAAGACGATCAGCGCGGATGCGGTGATGCCTGATGCCGTCGCCGCGGGCGGCACGCCCGCGCGCACGAGCATCGCGTACTGCACCGCACCGACGGTGGCAGCACCGCCGGGGACGACCCGCCCGACCGAGTTGGCGGCGAGCTGTGAGAGGATCACCGGCCCCCATTGGTCGGTGCGGACGGCCAGCCTCAGGATCCCCCACCCGCAGGCGAAGCTGCCCACCTGGAGGGCCACCATCGCGACGAACCAGAGCGGGCTGATCCTGTCCAGCTCGTCGAACGCGCCGAAGACCCCGATCAGTGCGGGCGCGAGCAGATAGAGGGAGATTCCCGTGACCGCGAACAGCAGTCCGCGGCGGGTGAGCGCGCCCCGGGACATGGGCGCAGGCTACGCCGGAGCGGGATCTGGCGGCGGCGGGGCGGCCGGCGGAGGCGGCTCCGGGCTCTTGATCGACAGCGTGCGCAGGTCCACGTACTCGCGCAGCAGGATCTGGATCGACGCCGCCACCGGGATCGCCACGAGCGCGCCCATGATCCCGAGCAGCGTGGCGCCGAACAGAACGGCCACGATCGTGATGAACGGGTGCACGTTCACCGTGCGCTTCTGGATCTGCGGCTGAATCAGGTGGTTCTCGAGCTGCTGGTACAGGATCGCCCAGATCGTCCAGATGATCGTCGCCGTCGGGAAGTTCTCGAACAGCGTCACGATCCCGATCAGCACGGCGGCGATCGTGGCGCCCACGAGCGGGATGAGCGAGAACAGGCCTGCGACTACGGCCAGCGGGCCCTTGAACGGCACGCCGAGGATGGCGAGCACGATGTAGGTGGCCACGCCCGCGATCAGCGCGATCGTCAGCGCGCCCGCCACATAGCCGCTCACGGCCCCGGCCAGGTTGTCGCGCGAGCGGCGCAGGCGGTCGCGCTGATCGGGAGGTCGCGAGTCGATGAGGGCGTCGATCCAGCCCCGGCCGCTCCCGAGCAGGAACGCCGTCAGGACCAGGATCGTGATCAGGGCGAAGACAGAGTTGACGATCCCGAGGCCCACGTCGCGCAGGGTGCCGGCGGCGCCGCCCAGCCGGTTCGGGAGCTTCTTCGCCTCCTTCTGGATCTGCGCCGTGATGTCGTAGTCCTCATTGATCTCGCGCAGCCGCTCGTTGTCCTCGACGAACTCGGTGACGTCGTCGGCGTAGGTGGGCACGTTGTCGGCGAAGTTGTTCGCCTCGGTGATCAGCGGCGGCACGATCGCCGCGATCAGCAGGATCGGGATCAGCAGGAGGCCGAGATAGACGATGGCGATGGCGAACCCGCGCTTCATCCGCCGCGCCAGCCAGTTCACAGGCGGAGAGAGCGCCACGGCGAGGAAGGTTGCGATCAGGATCCAGCCGATCGGCTTGCGCAGCAGCCACAGCAGGTAGAGCACGATCACCACGCACACGACCACGAGGACGATGCGCACAACGGTCCGAACGGTCGGCATCAGGGCCGTATTCGCCCCGTCCGGCGCGCTTCCTGTCGGTCCTACTCCACGAACCGCCTGGGGATGGCGCCCGTCCCGAGCAGCCCGGGGCCCGTGTGCGCGGACAGGACGGGTCCGATCTCGCTGACGATCGTGGGCGGCCTTCCGTACACCTCGGCGCAGCGTTCCACGAGAGCGGCGCACTGGTCCGGCGCGTTGATGTGCTGCGCCGACCATGCGTCGGCGCCGGAGTCCGCGCAGCCGTGCGCGTACTCGACCAGGCGCTCGAACATGCGCGACGAGGTGCGCACCCGCTCCACAGGGGTCATCTCGTTCTCCACCGTGAGGATCGGCTTCACCCGCAGCGTCGAGCCGATCCACGCGCTGGCGGCCCCGATGCGCCCGCCGCGCTTGAGGAACTCGAGCGTGTCGATCGCGAACCAGAGCCTGAGCTCCTTGCGGGCCTCGGCCACGTGCTGTGCTGTCTCCTTCGCGTTCGCTCCGTCGCGCGCCGCCTTGGCGGCCGCCAGCACCATGAAGCCGAGGCCGCCGGCCGCGGTGGTGGAGTCCACCACCTCGATGCGCTCCCCGCCCTTGCCGTCGCGGCTGAGCGCCTCCTTGGCCTGGCGCGCCGCCTCGGGCGTGCCGGACAGGCCACCCGAGATGTGGATCGAGACCACCTCGCCGCCGTCCGCGAGCAGTGGCTCGAACACCGCCGTGAAGTCGCCCACGGAGGGCTGGGAGGTCGTGGGCAGCGTTTCGGCGCTGCGCAGCTCCTCGAAGAACGCCGGGTAGTCGGTGATCTCGACCTCCGGCACGGTCCGGTCGCCGCCGAAGACCACGTACAGGGGGACGACGTGAATGCCGTGACGCTCGATCAGCTCCGGCGGCAGGTACGAGGTGCTGTCGGTCACCACCGCGACGGGTGCCATGCGCCGGGCAGCCTACTCGCTGCCGCCCGGCCCGACGCCGTACACTCGAAACGGTGGAGGAGCGAGAGCGCATCGAGGCGCGTCTCGACGCTCGGCTCGAGGAGCTGAAGCGCACGCGCGTGGCAATGCATCGCGAGGGCGATGGCATGCACGGCTCCGAGCTCGCTCACGTGGACAACCATCCCGGCGACCTCGGGACGGAGACCCACGAGGAGGAGCTCGACGAGACCGCCGAGATCTTCTTCGAGGAGGAGGAGCGGCGCATCGCGGAGGCCCGGCGCGCGCTCGCCCAGGGGACCTACGGAACCTGCGTCGACTGCGGCCGTCCGATCCCGCCGGAGCGCCTGCTCGCGATGCCGGAGGCCGTGCGCTGCCTGGCGGACCAGCGCCTGTTCGAGGGCCTCCACAGACAGCGCACCCGCCCGGTCTGACTTGGCAGCGACACTCGTCACCGGAGCCACCGGGTTCATCGGGTCCAACGTGGCGCGGCTGCTGCTGGAGCGCGGCGACGAGCTCCAGCTCGGCGTGGAAGACGGCTCGCCCGACACGGCGATCGCGGATCTCGACTGCAAGCGCGTGAAGCTCGACGTACGCGACCGGCGCTCGGTCAGGCGCGCCCTGAAGGGAGTCGAGCGGGTATTCCACTGCGCGGGCGTCACGTCGGTGCGGCCGGCGGACGAGCAGCGGCTCTTCGACGTGAACGTGGGCGGCACCAAGGTCGTGATGGAGGAGTGCCTGCGGGCCGAGGTGGAGCGGGTCGTCTACACCTCGAGCGCGGCGGCGGTCGGACCGGCGGCGAACCGCAAGGCCGCCACCGAGACGCAGCTGTTCACGGCGGGGCGGCTCGGCATCCCGTACGTGAACTCGGTGCACGAGGCCGAGGTTGAGGCGATGCGCGTGGCTGCCCACGGGCTGCCGCTCGTGTGCGTGAACCCGGCCGTCTGTCTCGGGGCGGGCGATCAGCTGCTGTCCTCGACCCGGCTGGTGCGCAGCTTCCTGCTGGGCCGCATTCCCGTGTACACGGACGGCGCGATCGGCATCGTCGACGTGCGCGACGCCGCGGCGGGGCACTTGCTCGCCGATCTGCGCGGCTCCGTGGGCGAGCGCTACCTGCTCGCCGGGCGCAACTTCACCTTCGAGCGCCTGTTCGCCGACCTGGGTCGCCTGTCGGGCGTGCCGACCCCGGTCCGGATCCCGCCCCGCGCCGCCGAGGCGGCCGCCGCGGTGCTCGGTGCCGGGGGCCGTGCCTGGCCGCTGACTCCGTCCGAGGTGCGGGCCGCCGGGAACAGCTGGACCTACCGCTCGACCAAGGCGCAGAGGGTGCTCGGCTGGCGGGCGCGCCCTCACGAGGAGACGCTCGAGGCCACGGTCGCATGGCACCTCGAGCGCGAGCACGACCGCATCGCGCGCACGCGCCGCTCACAGCAGATCCAGTACCGGCTGGCCGGGCTGGCGCTGGGCGCCGCCGAGGGCGCGGCGGGCCTGCTGAGACGCACCGTTCCGCGCTAATTACCCTGAGCGGGGTGACCACGCTCTACCGCTGCAGGGCCCCCACGGATCTGGTGTGCCGCTGCGGCAAGGTGGCGCGCCGGATGCGCGCCATGGAGATGGACTTCGACGAGGTCCGGGTCCCGTTCCTGAAGCGCGACCGTCCCGAGGTCGAGGAGTTGAGTGGCCAGAGATGGGTACCGGTCCTCGTGCACGAACACGACGTGATCCACGACTCGCACCGCATACTGGAGTACCTCGAATGGCTCGATCGCAAAGACAGCTAGGCCGCACCCGTAGCGCCGCGCGCGGCGCCCGCCGCGCATGGCCGTACGTCCTCATGGCCTGGGAGCGCTGGCAGGCGCTCTCCCCGGAGGAGAAGGAGCGCTACAAGAAGCGCGCCCGCGAATACGCGCAGCGCGGCCGAAAGGCGCTGGACGCCCAGCGCAAGCGGCGTCCGCCCCGCGCCTAGCGATGTCGGGCAGCGTCTATTTCCTCTTCCTGATCGGTGGTCTGGCGCTGTGCGTGATCGGCGGCATGTTCGCCCACCGTCCCAAGCGCGCCTGCATGCGCTGCGGCAAGCAGATCCCCATGTCGGCGCGCCGCTGCCGGCACTGCCAGTACGAGATCGAGTGAACCGTAAGGGGGCGGTTTGCCGCACCCTGAGCGGCGCTCTGCCGCACCTTCAGACACCTGCTCGCCGCATTTTTTGGGCCCTCGTCCGGTGGGACGCTGGTCCCATGAACGCGAACCCCAACAGCCAGGTCCTCTACATCGAGACGAGCATCCGCCCCGGGCTCACGATCGCCGAGTACCGCCGCAGCCGGCCGGGCCGGCCGTCGCGTTGGGAGCGCCTCAAGCAGCTCGCCGGCGGAGCGCAGCCCGCGACCGCCTAGTTCAGGCGATTCTCGAGCCCGATCGGGCGCTGCTGCGGCTGCTGCTCCGGCTCCGCGGGTGCCTCCTCGAGGTCCGGCTGCTCCACTCCGAGCGTCTCGGCCAGCTCGCCGGACTCGAACATCTCCATGACGATGTCGGAGCCGCCGATC
>DASUQG010000092.1:0-4919 GCA_036280695.1 Thermoleophilaceae bacterium | reverse complement strand
GGCTACGTGCTGCGCTCGATCCACACCCTGCCGAAACAGGGCAGCCGCGCCCCCTGGCGGCTCCACCAGAACTACGCCAAGGACGTGCTGATGATGCGCCGCGGCCCGATCGAGGACGAGGGCATCGAGTTCTCGAACCCGGCTGCGTCATCCGTCGTCGCGGCGGCGGCCGCGTGAGAACAGCCGCTCGGGCGCGGTCGCCTGCTGGATCCTGGAGCTACTACGCAAGAGCGCGGGCGCGCGTCCTCCGCTCCGATGGCTCGCCCCGTGGCGCGCTTTCGTGCGCCACGCTCACGAGGATCAGGGCCAGGTTGGTGGCCGCTGCCGCGCCCGCGATGGTCGTGACGAACGCGAGCATGTCGGTCCCCGCGTGGAGGCCAAGCCATCCGCCGACCAGCGCCGACAGTCCCGCGGCCGCGAAGCCCAGGCGCTTGGTCTCAGCCGGCCAGTCGCGCTGGAGCCACGCCCAGTAGATCCCGAGCCCGATCGGGAGGCCCATCGAGAACACCACCAGCAGCTCGCCGTCGATCGGCACGCTCGGCGCAACGGTGGACAGGGTCAGCAAGACGAGGAACCAGCCCCCGAACCCGAGCACGAGCGGGAACAGCGAGCGCAGCAGCACGCTCTTGCGGGCGCCGATGCGCCCGCGCTTCTGCACGCGTCGCGGCATCCACAGCAGCGAGACGATCGTGATCAGGGCGAAGGCGACCATGGAGCCGGCGAATCCCTTCGCGAGCGCCGGTTGCGTGACCTCGGGCTCGAAGTCGAGCTTCCGGTGCTTGAACAGCGACGTGTCGACCCTTCCCTCGTCGAGGAAGGTGTTGATCAGGCGCGTGCTCGCCTTGGTCTGCTCGGTCCAGAGGTCCGAGGTGTGGCCGAACTCGCGCAGGATCACCTGGTGCCCGTTCGGCAGGTGAGGCATCAGCTCGCGGGTGGCGACCTCGGCGGGCGTCGCGGCATCGAGGGGCCCACCGACCACCAGCGTCTCGACATCGCTGTCCCTGACCCGGTCGTACTGATCCTGATCGGGTGCCGCGGGCCAGGCGCCGGCGAGTCCTCCACCCGCCCAGATGAACTCGGTGCCCGGGTTGCCGAGGATCGAGTCCCGCCCCTCGGACTCCGGGAAGTGCTCGCCCGCGAAGTTCGCGTCCGCACCGGCTACCGCCGCGACCTCACCCCACACCTGGACGCGCGGGAAGATCAGCTGCGCGAGGAGTGACTGGAGCCAGAATCCGCTGGCGTCGCCGTCCGCGGCGGCCATCCAGGAGTCCAGAGTCATCGGAGCGGACAGGGGCGCCACCTCGTCCCCCGAGTCCAGGAGACCCCAGAACGTGGCAACGCGGACGTTGCCCTGCTTGACCTTGAGCGGTCCCCAGCGCCCGGGGATGTCGTCGGCTTCGCGCTTGATCAGGCCGGCGAGGTCGTCGGTTCGCTCGCTACAGGCATCGGCCTGCGAGCAGAGCTCGGAGTAGCGGCGAATCTTCCGGTCGTTCGTCTGCGCGTCCCACAGGAAGTGGCCCGGAGGGTTCGCGCCGAGCATCACCGAGCGGTGGACGCTGCCCGGATAGCGCCAGGCGTAGATCATCGCCGTGCGGGTGCCGGCGCTCTCGCTGACGAGGTCGACCTGGTCGTATCCGAGCGCCTTGCGCGCCGCCTCGAGGTCGTCCACTCGCTGGGGCAGCGTGTAGCCCGCGAGGTCGAAGCCCTCGTCCTGGAGTCGCTTCGCGCACGACCTGTACCCCGCCGCGTGGTCGCGCAGCGAGTCGCTCGCGAGGAAGTCGCTCGAGCGCCGCATCGCATTCGTGACCTCGGGGCAGTCGAGAATGGAGGAGCCCTCGACGCCGCGGTAGCCGACGAGGACCACGTCGCGGTTCTGGGCGAAGCGGCTCGCCTGCCTGAACTCCATGTTCGTGATGCCGGGACCGCCCTCTAGTCGGAAGATGGGCTCGCGCGGATGCTCCGACCGGGCGCGGATGCGCGTCACGGGCAGCGCGATCAGCCGCGAATCGGGACGGGCGCGGTTCTCGGGCACGACGAGCGTGCCGCAGTCGGCCTCGTAGTCCCCGTCCTCGGTCCCGTAGTCACAGGACTTCAGCGTGAGCTGGCCAGCGTGTGCGCCCCCCGGGACCGAAACCTCGCCCGCCGGCGACAAGCGCAGGTAGGCGAGTCCGGCCACGACCAGGCCGATCGCGACCAGGCCGATGATCCGGCTGACGGGGAATATGCGCGGAGTGGAGTCCATGCCGCCAAGCTATGACCGCCCGGACCCGCGGGCATCGTCAGATGGCCCTGTCCTTGCTCGTCCTCCGCGACGATTTGGACTCCTACCTCGGCAGGACTCAACCGGTGATGCAGACGACGATCGAGAGCAAGATCGCCAGCGCCGCGAGGACGGCCGCTGCGGTCGCCTGGCCACCGTGGCCCTGTTGTGGGGCGCGGCCGCGGCCGGTGGCTGCCAAGGCGAGCGCCGGCACGCCGAGCGCGAACGGCAGGCCAGTCCAGAAGACCACGATCGTCACCAGGGAGAGCACGCCGAGTATGAGCGCGTGCCGCGCCGGCTTGTTGTCGCCGTCCGGATCGGACTCGCTCGCGGGAACGAAGCGCAGCAGCAGCGCCGCCGCGATCAGAGACGCCAGGGCACTCACGATGAGCCAGCCCACCACGTCGCCCTCCTCGTCGTCGCTCACGCCGACCACATAGGCGAACGCGAGCGCCGCGAAGATCAGCACGGCGGTGGCCACCGCGAGCGTCTGACGGGAGGTCGTCCGAAGGGCTTCCATGGCTGGCGCGCGCGAGCCTACCCGAGCAGTGAGTCGAGCGCCCGGGTGTTGAGGACGTCATCCGCGGTTGCCCAGCCGCGCCGTGCCGTCGTGACCGAGAAGATCATGTTCTCCAGCCCTCTCACCGAGTGAGAGTCGGTCGAGCAGACGATCGGCACGCCGGCCCGGAGCGCCTCCCGGACGTGCTCGCCGCTGAGGTCGAGGCGGTCGGGTAGCCCGTTCACCTCGAGCGCGACTCCCTGCTCGAGCGCCACCGCGAACACCCGCTCCAGGTCGAGCGCGTTCTCCGGGCGCCGGTTGATGTAGCGGCCCTTCGGGTGGCTGAGGCAGCGCACGTGCGGATTCCGCAGTGCCGCCTCTACCCGCTTCGTGAGCTCCCGACGTGGCATTCGCTGCCCGCCGTGCACGCTCGCCTGCACCCAGTCGAGCTCGGCGAGCACGTCGTCGGGCAGGTCCAGCCGCCCGTCCGGGAGGATGTCGCACTCGATTCCGCGCAGGACGCGAAACGGCGCTAGCACCTCGTTGGCGGCCGCGATCTCCTCGGCTTGGCGACGCACGTCGTCGGCGCTCAGCCCCGGCACCGCGCCCACGGCGGGCGTGTGGTCGCAGATGGCGAGGTACTCGTAGCCGCGGTCGCGGGCGGCGCGTCCCATCTCCTCGACGCTTGCCCTCCCGTCCGACCAGGTCGTGTGGCAGTGGAGGTCGCCGCGAATCTCGTCCGGCGCCACGAGGGCCGGCGGTTCGCCGCGAAACGGCTGCTCGCGCAACTCCGGCGGGCACCACGGGATGCCGAGGGCGCGGTAGACCGACTCCTCGTCCGGCGCGTCCGGCAGGGGCTCGAGCTCCGCGACGTAGTCGGCTGAGCCCGTCGCGCGCACGAGCGCCGTGCCGAAGCGCTCCGGCTCGGCCGCCATGAGCTCGATCGGCACGCCCTCCACGGTCACGCCGACGGCGCGCCGCTCGCCCTGCTCGACCACGGCCACCACCTGCGGCAGCGCCGCGAACTGCGCCAGCGCGGGGCCCGGATCAGTCGCGGCGCAGACGACCGCCAGCTGCTCGCAGGAGTCGCGCCAGCGCCGCACATCTCCCGCCACGGTGCCGTCGAGGCGTGCCGCGACGCCTCCGACGAGCTCCCGGGCGCGGTTCAGCAGGAGCCCGCGCCGGGGACGCGGGTCGGACTCACGGGCGAGAGTCTCGACGAGGCGCGCCTCCGTCTTCGCCCCGATACCCGGAACGCTCCGAAGCCGGCCCGCCGCGGCCGCCTCGCGAAGCTCCTCGGCGGTGCGGATGTCGAGCGCCCTCGCGAGCTCCACCGAGCGCTTGGCACTGAGCCCGAGATAGCGCCCAAGACCGACCAGATCGGGCGAGAGCTCGCGCTCGAGCTCGGCCAGCTCCGCGATCGCGCCCGTCTCGACCAGCTCGCGGAGCCGCGCCTCGATCCCGGGACCGATGCCGCGCAGCTCGCGCGCCCGCCCAGAGCTGACGAGCTCCGCCACCGGAACGGCGGCGTCGCGGATCGTCGCAGCGGCGCGACGGTAAGCGCGCGCCGTGTACGGATTCGCCTCAGCCAGCTCGAGCAAGGACGCGAACGCGTCCAGGCGGTCGGCGATCTGCGCATTCTCCACGCCCGTAGTCTGCCCTCAGGCGAGCGGCGTTGCGCGCTCGAGTCGCGCGGCGAGCGCGCGCAGGTGCTCGATCAGCTCGGGCGGCTCGTGCACCTCGAAGTCGACACCGAGCATCGCGACGCGAATTGCCAGCCACCCCAGGTCATCGTCGCCGGTGCGGTACTCGCAGGTGCCCTCGTCGATCGGTTCGATCGTGCCCCAGTGGGCGGGGAGGCGAGTCCGGGTCTCGTCCGCAGGAGCGCGCAGCGTCACGCGCGCCTCGAAGCGGTTCGGCGCTCCCACGATGCTCTCCCTCACGAACGCGGCGGCGTCCCTGCCCGGTAGTGGGCGCGCCGCGAAGCGCACTCCGGTCGAGGCCGGCCGTTGCAGGCGATCGACCCGGAAGGTGCGCCAGTCCTCTCGTCCGGGATCCCATGCGAGCAGATACCAGCGGCGGCCGAGGTTCACGACCGCCTGCGGCTCCACCTCGCGGCGGCTCTCGGTGCCATCCCGGCTGCGGTACGCGAAGCGAAGG
>DASUQG010000091.1:0-7599 GCA_036280695.1 Thermoleophilaceae bacterium | reverse complement strand
CCGGCGGAGTGCCTACGCCTGCGGCGGCGCACGGACCCGCGCGCGCTGCGCAGGGCGCTCTCGCTTGCCGCCGCGTTCGAGCCGGACGCGCTGGTGAGCCGGGGCGTGAGCGGGCAGCTCGTGGGCGAGGCGATCGCGCGCCGCTCGCGCCGGAGCAGAGGCCCGGACGCCGTTCACGTGATGAACGAGCACACGCCGCTCACACCGGAGGGGAAGCTCGTGCCGGCGCGGCCCCACCAGCGCGCCCTCACGCGCCTGGTGTCGCGCGCCGTCGACGCGGTGGTGGCCGTGACGCAGCGGCAGGTGCCGCCGCTCGAGGCGCTCGGCTACCCGCGCGGGCGCATCGACGTGGTGCCGAACGGGCTCTTCGAGCGGCAGCTCGAGGGCGTGCAGCCTTCGCCGGACCTGGGGCCGGATGGCTTTCCGGTGCTGTGCGTGGCGGGCCTGCGCGCGGAGAAGCGGGTCGACCTGTTCATCGAGGCGGTGGCCGCGGCTCGGCGCGAGAACCCATCCCTCCGCGGATACGTGGCCGGCGAGGGCCCTGAGCGCGAGCGGCTCGAGCGGCTGGCGGGCCGAAGCGGCGTGACGCTGCTCGGGGAACGCCGCGACGTGCTCGAGCTGATGCGCGCCGCCAGCGCTTTCTGCCTTCCGAGCGAGGCCGAGGCACTGCCGATGAGCATCCTCGAGGCCATGGCGCTCGAGCGCCCGGTGGTGGCCACCGACGTGGGCGGCACCGCCGAGCAGGTGGTGGACGGGGAGACGGGGCGCCTCGTGCCCGCCGGAAGCGCCGAGCCGATCCGCCGGGCGCTCTTGGAGCTCGCGGGCGACCCCGGGCGAGCCGCCGAGATGGGCGCCGCGGGCCGCCGGCGCCAGCGCGAGCGCTTCAGCGGCGAGGCGATGGTCGACGGCTACCAGCGCGCGTTCGAGGAGGCGGTCCGGCGTGGCCAGGCCTGACGTCCTGCTGGTGTCGCTCGGCACGACGCTCGGCTGGCGCGTCGCCGACGAGCAGCTGCTCGAGCAGCTGCGGCGGGCGGGCGCCTCCACCGCCGTCGTCGCGGTCGGCCGGGGCGCAGCCGACCGCCTGCGGCGCGGCTACCCGCTCAACGACCTGGTCGAGATGCACGCGGCCCGGCGAACGGTGCGCAGCGCCGTCGAGCGTCACGAGCCGCGCGCGCTGATCGTGTCCTCCACCACGGCCGCGATGCTGCTCCCGGCCCTGCCGGTGCCGTACGCGGTGCGCTTCGATGCCCCCGCGCGCCTGAACCGTCCGGGCGCGCTCAACGCGTTCCTGCACGCCCTCGAGCGCCGCGCCATGCGGCGGGCGCGACTCACGATCCCGTTCAGCGTGGCCGGCGCCGACGCGCTTCCACCCGGCGCGGCGCGCTCGGTGGTCGTGTCGCCGCCGGTCGATCCGTCGTCAGGCGACGGCGGCTCCGGGTCTCCCGGGCGAGAGCGCCTCGCCGTGGCGTACGTGCCCGATCCGAAGGCGAAGGGACTCGACGTTCTGGTGGCGGGGTGGGCGGCGGCCGCGGTGCCGGACGCCCGGCTCGAGGTGTTCGGCCTCGACCCCGACTGGGCGCGCTCGCACCTGCGCCGAAGCGGCGTGCCCGAGCCCGCAACGCTGGAGCTGCGCGGCACCGTGCCCGCGGCGGTGTTCCGGGCGCGGCTGCGCGAGGCACACGCCTACGTGGCCGGAGCGCGCTGGGAGGACTGGGGCCAGGCGCCGCTCGAGGCGCTCGCCGACGGCGCGCTGCTCGCAACCGTCCCGTCCGGCGGCCCGTACGAGGGCCTGCGGCTGGCACGCCGGCTCGACCCGTCGCTGGTCGCGGCGGCGATCGACGGCGCCGCGCTCGCACCGGCCATCCGCGCGGCGTTCGAGCTGCCGGACGAGCGCGTGCGCGAGTACCGCGAGCGAGCGGCCGAGCTGATGCGCCCCTATCGCTCTGACGCGGTCCAGCAGACCGTGACCGATGAGTTGCTACCGGCGCTGCTCGGCTGACGCTCGGCTCCGCCCGGTTCACCGGCGCTTACAGCAGCGGTGAAGGGGTGGTGTCCAAGGGGGGTTATCCAGATTTGTCCGGCTCAGCCGGATATATCTCGATAGGACCCGCCTTCAATGCTGCAGTTCAGCCACCGCTCGCAGCACCGCACGCTCCCAAGCCTCCACGTCCGCGACCGGCGGGTGGCGCTCCGTGATCGCCCTGCTCCCCGCCGCCAGGCGCTCGCGCAGCTCGGGCTCGCGCACCACGCGCCGCAGCGCCGCGGCGATCTGGCCGCGGTCACCCGGCTCGATCACGAGCGCGTTCTCCCCCTCCACGGCGATGTCGCCCACCGCCCCGGCGCGCCGCGAGGCGATCAGCGGCAGCCCGGCGGCCGCGCCCTCGCGCAGGGTCACGCCGAAGGGCTCGTAGCTGCTCACGAGCGCGAGCGCGTCCGCGCCGCCGTACACGTTTCCGAGCTCGCCGGGCGCGACCGGACCCGGGAAGCGCGCCGGCACGCCGAGGCGCTGAGCCTGCTCGCGCAGCTCCGCCTCGAGCGGGCCGGCTCCGCGAATCTCGAGCTCGGCCTCTCCATCGGCGAAGCCCGCCTGGGCGAAGGCGTCGATCAGGATGTCGAGGTCCTTGTCCGGGACGAGTCGCCCGAGCGCGAGGATGCGCACGCGCCCGGCGTGCCCGCGATCGCGTGCCTCCAGGCCGCTCACGTCCGCGCTCTGAAGCGCCACCTCCACCCTGCTCGGCTCCACGCCGAGGGCGCGCAGCCGCTCCACTCCCTGCGAGCTGGCCACGATGAAACCGCTGGCACGAGGCGCCAGCAGGCGGTGCACGCGGCGCTGCAGCGGCGACAGGGCGCCGTCGCTCCACGGCGTCAGCTCGCTGAACACGAGCAGCGGCACCCGCCGGCGGCGCGCCCACAGGAGAGCCCGCATGGTCGCCGGCCCGTACTCCCAGCTCACCACGCAGTCCGGGCTCGCGGCGCTGAGCGAACGTCCGGCACGAAACGGTAGGGTGACGGGGCTGCGGCCGCCCCGGCTGCGTTGCCAGGCGGGCAGCAGTTCACTTGGGTAATCGTGCGATACGGGGAACCACCCGACCGGCTGGTCCCACCCGGGCTGGCTCGCGGAGAGGTAGATCACATGGGGATCCACACGGCCACGCCCGGCAAGGCTGCTGAAGAGCGGCTCCCGGTACGGAACGGGGACCGGAGCGAGTATCGCCACGCGTGGTGCCACGCCGCAACTTTGCCTCACCGCACGGGTCGGAAGCGTTTAGGCATGCGCAAACCGGGCAGAACAACGGGTTGCCGGGATCCTCGGCAGGGGGAAGCCGTGTTGCTAGCGTCAGCCCCTTCTGCCCTGTCGCCGAACCCCTCTCCATGAGCCGAGCCGCACGAAATCTGATCCTCATCGGCGTACTCGCCGTGGTCGCCCTGCCGGCGTCCGCCTCCGCGAGCGCGGACCAGGTCCTGCGCGACTGCATCTTCGACGGCAAGCTCGACCGCAACTACTCGAACGCCGAGCTGCGCAAGGCCAAGGAGAACCTGCCGAGCGACCAGGACGAGTACTCGGACTGCGGTGACGTGATCGCCTCCGCCATCAAGGGCGGATCGAACAGGGGCAAGGGCGCGGGCAGCCCGGGCGTCGGCGGCACCGACCCCGCGGGTGAGGCTGCGGCACGCACCGAGGACCAGAGTGACCTGGCGTCGGTCGCCACGGCCGCTGGGGGCGACGCTCCCAAGGTGGATGTCGGCGGCGCGAGCCTGGAGCCGGACAGCAGCGGCTTCTTCAACCTGGCCGGTGCGGGTAACCAGGTCCCACTCCCGCTTCTGTTCGCCCTGATCCTGCTCGGGCTGTTCGCGCTGGCAAGCGGACTCGCCGCCATGCGCGAGCGCGTGCCGGCGCTGGCGCGGATCCCACTCCTGTCCAAGATCCCGGCCCCGCGTGTCCCGTTTTTCCAGCGTCGCCGCTAGAGCAGTCCCGCTGATAATCGGCGGCGCCCTGGTGGGCGTCGCATTCGGGGCCGAGGGTGGCACCGAGCTAACGCGCACATCGGTCACGGGGGTCCTCGTGGTCCTCGCCAGCGGCGCGGTGGTGGCCGCGGCGTTCCTGTGGGCCCGCAGCGGGGCGATCCACGGGATGACGACGCTGCTGCTGTTCTCCCTGCTGGCGTTCCTCACCGCGGTGTCGATTCTGTGGTCGATCGTCCCCGAGCTGAGCTACGTCGAGGCGGGGCGCACGTTCGCCTACCTCGCCGTGTTCGCCGCCTCGGTGGCCGGCGCGCGGTTGGCCCCTCGCGCGGCCCCTCAGATCCTCGTCGGGCTACTCATTGGAGCCACGGTGCCCGTGGTCTACGCGCTCGCCTCGCGGGTGTGGCCCGCGGCGCTGGCCGAGCACGAGGTGTCGAACAGGCTCGGAGCGCCGTTCGACTACTGGAACGCCGTCGGCTGCGTCGCGGCCATGGCCGTGCCGATCGCGCTCTGGCTCGGATCGCGCCGGACGGGGCCCGCGGTCGCGCGGGTGCTCGCCTATCCCGCAATGGGCGTGAGCATCCTGGCCATCCTGTTGACGCAGTCGCGCGGCGCCGCAGCGGCCGCGGCGGTCGCTGCCATTGCCTGGTTTGCGCTCGTGCCGCTGCGGCTGCGCAGCCTTCCTGTGCTGCTGCTGCCGCTGATCGTGGCGTCGGCCGTGGGTGCATGGGCGCTGTCCAAGGACGCCTTCACGAAGAGCTTCCAGCCGCTCTCCGCCAAGGAGGCCGTGGCCGGCGACTTCGGCGCCCTGGTGGTGCTGCTCATCGTCGCGCTCGTGCTCCTGGGCGCCGCAGTGGAGGTGGTCGTGGAGCACCGGGCGCCATCTGCGCGACTGCGCAGGCGGGTGGGCGTCGCGGCGGTGGCCATGGCGTGCCTCGTGCCGCTCGCGGCATTCACGTCGGTGGCCTTCAGCGAGCGCGGGATCGGCGACCGCATCGACGAGCTCACGAGCGAGACGCAGGTGGCGCCCGAGGAGGGCGGCGGCCGCGTGTTCGCCGCTTCCTCGTCGCGCGGCAAGTACTGGCGTGAGGCGTTCCGCGTCTTCGAGGACCGGCCACTCAAGGGAGTCGGCGCGGGCGCCTTCGAGAAGGCACGTCTCCGCCACCGCACGGACCAGTCGGTGACGCAGCACGCTCACGGCTGGATACCGCAGACGATGGCCGACCTCGGCCTGATCGGTCTGCTCGTGAGCACGCTGCTGGTGGTGGTCTGGATGCTGGCGGCGCTAAGCGCCACCGGACTGCTCCCGCGCCGGCTCATGCAAGCACACCGGGACGATGCCCCGGTGCCGCGGCGCGACTGGACGCCGGAGCGCCTCGGGCTGGTCGCGCTCGGGCTGGTGCCGGTGGCATACGGCGTGCAGTCGCTGATCGACTGGACCTGGTTCATCCAGGCCCCCACCGCGATGGCGCTGATCGGCGCCGGGTTCCTGGCGGGGCGCGGGCCGCTGGGCGCCGAAGGGCTTGCCGAGCCGTCCGAGCGCCCCAAGCGCCCGGACCGGTTCCGGATCGCGGGCGCGCTGCTCGCGATCGGCACGGCGCTGCTGCTGGCGTGGGCGATCTGGCAGCCGGAGGCCTCGGACCGCGCGACGAACCAGGCGCTCGCACTGGGGGAAGAGCGCAAGTTCGACGAGGCGATCGCGAAGACCGAGGACGCCGAGGACCTGAACCCGCTGACCCCGGACCCGCTTCTGGTCCGAGCCGCGATCGACACTGCCGCGAATCGCGTGGACGACGCTCAGATGAACCTCGAACGCGCGGTGATCCTCTTCCCTGGCGACCCGCAGACGTGGTACCGCCTCGCGGCCTTCCAGCTCGGCACGCTCGACGCGCCCGAGCAGGCGCTCGAGACGCTCCGCGGCGCGCTCTACCTCAACCCGCACTCCGGCCCGGCGCGCGCGCTGTTCCTCGACGCCCGGGCGCGGCAGCGCGAGAAGGCCGGCACGGCCAAGCCGCAGCTCAACGAGTAGCGCGCGCGAACAGCGTGCCGGCGCGGCGCCGCAGCGAGCGCACCTCGAAGCCGAGCTCGTCGAGCAGGCGCCTGAGCGAGCGCCGCGTGAAGAAGCGCAGATGGGGTGAGAGCGGATCGGGACGCCTGCCGAGCGGCAGGTGCGCCGGGGTGGTGAGCGCAAGCGTCCCGCCCGGCCTCAGCACACGGCGAATCTCGGACAGCAGCAGCTGCACGTCGCGTATGTGCTCGATGGTCTCGGCGCAGAGCACGAGGTCGAAGCTGCTGTCGTCGAACGGCAGCGCGGCATCCGGCGCGAGCTCCACGAGGCGCGCGTCTGGGAGACGCGCCCGCGCCCGCTCGAGCGCGACCGGCGAGACGTCCGCCGCCGTGAGCTCCGACGCGTCCAGCTCGGCCGTCAGCCGGCCGTCTCCGCAGCCGAGGTCGAGCGCGCGCTCCACATGGCCGAGCGAGCGGACGAAGCCCCGCAGCGCCTCTGGCGGCGGGTGCCGATGCTCGGACACCAGCTCCCAGAGCTCGTCGTCGTACCGGCTCGGGCTCACGGCCCGGGCTTCCGCGCGATCAGCATCAGCGTGTGCCCGAACGGCGCCAGGCGCGGCCGCGAGCCGGCCGGATCGAGCGCGTGAAGCAACCTCTGCGCGCCGGCCGGGAGCCGCCGCCACCCGAACGTGACCGCGTGCAGCTCGGGCTCGAGCCCGGCGAGCAGCGCGTGGCTCACGAGCGCCCGCGGGGAGATCGGGATGTCGTCGGGCGTGCCGTGCACGGCCGGCCCGAGCCCGAAGCGGTTGGCCAGCTCGAGTCCCGCGCCCACCGGATGCCAGAGCCCCGGCTCCACCGCCACGAGCGCACCGCCCGGACGCAGCAGGCGAGCGGCCTCAGCGAAGATCGGCGACAGCGGGCCCTGGTAGACCACGTGGTGGAGCACGAGCCTGTAGAGCACGACGTCGAAAGACTCCGGCTCGTAGGGCAGCTCGCCCGCCCGTCCGGCCGTGCCGTCGTCGAGCTCGCCCGACTCGCGCAGCGAGTCGATCATCGCCTCGTCCAGGTCCACGCCGGTCATCCGGAAGCGCGGCTTCGGGAACAGGTGCCGGCCCGGGTGCCAGCCGCAGCCCACGGCGAGGACATCGCCTCCGGCGAGCGGGAGCCGTCGCTCGAGCAGCTCGCGCTCGCGGCGCATCTCCTGGTCGTAGTGGACCTGGCGGGTGCCCGCCCCAGTGAGCCGGTCGAGCAGGTTGTCGTCCCGGTAGGGCTCGCTCACCAAGCGCCCCGCGCCCGAGTACCTACCAAGCGCCCCGTGCCCGGAACACGGCGGGGATCGTCTTCAGCAGGATCGTCAGGTCGAGGAACACCGACCAGCGCTCGAGGTAGAGGAAGTCGAGCCGCACGAGCTCGTCGAAGTCGAGCTCCGAGCGCCCCGAGACCTGCCACAGGCCCGTCATTCCGGGCAGCACGAGGTAGCGCTTGCGATGCCAGTCCTCGAGCCGGTCGTAGTCGCGCTGCGGCAGCGGCCGCGGGCCCACGAGCGACATCTCGTTGCGGAGCACGTTGAAGAGCTGGGGCAGCTCGTCGAGCGACCAGCGCCGCAGGAAGCGCCCGACCGCGGTCACG
>DASUQG010000090.1:0-3477 GCA_036280695.1 Thermoleophilaceae bacterium | reverse complement strand
GCCAGGTGCTCACGGAGGCCTGGGACCGGATCGTCCGCCACTGATCCAATGCTCACCGTGCGAGGGCTCGTGTCCGAGATGGGGCTCGAGCTCACGACCGGGGACGCGGGGGCGGACGCCCCCGTCCGCTGGGTGCACATCTCGGAGCTCCTCGACCCGACGCCGTGGCTGTCGGGCGGCGAGCTGCTGCTGACCACGGGGATCCAGCTCGACACGGACGAGCGCCAGCGGGAGTTCGCACGCCTGCTGTCGGGGCACCACCTGTCGGGGCTCGGGTTCGGGACGGGCTTCGACCACAAGCAGGTGCCCGCCGCGCTCGTGGAGGAGGCCGGCGAGCTCGGCTTCCCGGTGTTCGAGGTGCCCTACGAGCTGCCGTTCATCGCGCTCACCGAGAAGGCGTTCACCCGGCTCGTGAACGAGCAGTACGAGGTGCTCCAGCGGGGCATCGCGATCCACAAGCGCCTCGAGCGGCTCGTGCTCGAGGAGAGCGGCCTCGACGAGGTGGTGCGTGCCCTGGCGGCCGCCACCGGCGGCGCGGTCTGCGTGCTCTCGGGGCGCGGCGAGACGATCTCGTCCAAGGCCTTCCGGCGTCCGGTGCCGGAGACGGCCCTCGAACAGGTCCGAGAGGAGGTCGTGAGGCGCAGCGAGGAGCTCAGCGCCGGCACGGCGCGCGCATCGGAGAACGCCGAGTTCGCGCCCGACCATCCGGACATCGCGGGCCGCTCGCTCGTGTTGCCCGTGTCGCTGCGAGGCCGCGGGGCGCCGCAGGCATGGCTCGTGGCCGCGCGCGACGCCGGGGGCCTCGGCGACTTCGAGCGGCTCATCCTCCAGCAGGCTGTGACCGTCGTGGCACTCGAGCTGATGCGCCAGCGCGCGATGCGCGACACCGAGCGCCGCCTGGCGGGGGACGTGCTCGCGGAGGCCCTCACGGGCCGCCTGTCCGAGGAGGAGCTGGCCATGCGGCTGCGTCCCTTCGGGATCGGCCACAGCGCCGCGGTGCTGGTGTTCTCCGGCCAGGATGGTGCCCCCGCGCCGCAGGCCGAGGGCGAGCTCGACCGCTTCCTGGCGGACGCCGGCGTCGGCGCGCTCGTGGCCACGCGCGACCGGCTGCTGTGCTCCGTGGTCGACGCGCGCGACGACCTCGACACGGTGGCGCTGGCGTCCCGAGCGAGGGACGCGATCGCCGGCGAGGGCGCGCTGCGGGCAGCCGCTTCGCGCGCGGCGCCCGTGGGCTCGCTGCGGCGCACCTTCCACGAGGCGCGCTGCGCCCTCGAGGCGGCAGCGCTCGCCAACGGCTCGTCCCCCGCCGTGGCGTCGTACCGCGACCTGGGCGCCTTCCAGCTTCTGCTCTCGCTACAGGACGACGACGCGCTGCGGCTCTACTGCGACAGCGTGCTCGGCCCGCTCGAGGACGCGAGCGGCGAGTACGGCGACGAGCTGATCCGTTCGCTGGAGGCTTTCATCGAGCAGAACGGCCAGTGGGAGAAGGCGGCTCGCGAGCTGTACTGCCACCGGCATACGCTGCGCTATCGAATCAGGCGGGTCGAGCAGCTCACGGGGCGTGACCTCTCGAATGCCCGCGACCGGATCGAGTTCTGGCTTGCGCTGCGAGCCCGAGAGTTAGTGACTTAGAGCGGAGGACGTGACAGGCATGAAGGTCGGGGTTCCGACGGAGATCAAGACGGACGAGTACCGCGTGTCCCTCACGCCCGCAGGCGTGAGGGAGCTCGTCGAGAACGGTCACGAGGTGGTGATCCAGTCCGAAGCCGGCGTCGGGAGCACGATCCCGGACGAGGAGTACATCGCGCAGGGCGCGCGCATCGTCCCGGACGCGCAGTCGGTGTTCGACGAGGCGGAGATGATCCTCGGCGTGAAGGAGCCCCAGCCGCAGGAGGTCGCGATGCTGCGGCCGGACCACCTGCTGTTCACGTACCTGCACCTGGCGCCGGACCCCGAGCTGACCAAGGGTCTCGCGGAGTCCGGGGCCACCTGCGTGGCCTACGAGACGGTGGTGGACGAGCAGGGCCGGCTGCCGCTGCTGGCGCCGATGAGCGAGGTGGCCGGCAAGATCGCTACCCAGGCGGGCGCCTTCTTCCTCGAGCGCCCGCTCGGGGGACGCGGGGTGCTGCTCGGCGGCGTCCCGGGCGTGGCCGCCGCAACCGTGATGATCATCGGCGGCGGCGTGGTCGGCCAGAATGCGGCGTTCATCGCGATCGGCATGGAGGCCGACGTGTTCGTGTACGACCGCAACATCGACCGCCTGCGCGAGCTCGACGTGGCGTTCGGCGGGCGCGCCTCGACCGTGTACTCGTCGACGCTCGCCGTGGAGGAGATGCTGCCGCGCGCGGACCTCGTGATCGGCGCGGTGCTGGTCCACGGCGCCCGCGCGCCATACGTGGTCAAGCGCGACCAGCTCGGCCTGATGAAGAAGCGCGCGGTGCTCGTGGACGTGTCGATCGACCAGGGCGGCTGCTTCGAGACCTCGCGCGCGACCACACATTCCGACCCCGTCTACGAGGTGGACGGGGTGACCCACTACTGCGTCGCGAACATGCCGGGGGCCGTGCCGGTGACCTCCACGTTCGCGCTCACCAACGCGACCCTCCCGTATGTGCTCGCACTCGCCGACCACGGGCTCGAGGGCGCGATCGAGAAACTTCCCGGGCTGCGGCCCGGGGTGAACGTGGCCGGCGGCAAGGTCACGCACCCCGCCGTGGCAGAGGGGACCGGCATGCCGTATACACCCGTCGAGGATGTCCTAGGCGTCGCCGCCTAGCACCAGGAGAGGACCCGCACAATGGCTACTGCCACCAAGACGAAGCTCCAGAACTTCATCGACGGCGAGTTCGTGGACGCCGCCGACGGCGCGACGGAGGAGGTGATCAACCCGGCGAACGGCGAGGCGATCGCCGAGATGCCGCTCTCCAACGAGGATGACGTGAACAAGGCGGTCGAGGCCGCCAAGCGCGCCTTCCCTTCGTGGGCCACGACCACGCCGGGCGAGCGCGGCACGGCGCTGCTGAAGCTCGCGGACCTGATCGAGGAGCACGCCGAGGAGCTCGCCGATCTCGAGTCCGCCGACGCCGGTAAGCCGCGCCAGGCGTTCCTCGAGGACGAGATCCCGTTCGGCGCGGACAACCTGCGCTTCTTCGGGGGCGCCGGCCGGACCATGCAGGGCTCGGCGGCGGGCGAGTACGTGGATGGCCGCACCTCGATCATCAGGCGCGAGCCGGTGGGCGTGGTCGGCCAGATCACCCCCTGGAACTACCCGCTGATGATGGCGCTCTGGAAGATCGGCCCGGCGCTCGCCGCCGGGTGCACGATCGTCCTGAAGCCGGCGGAGACGACTCCGATCAGCACCATCAAGCTCGCGCAGCTCGCGTCCGAGGTGCTGCCGAACGGCGTCTTCAACGTGATCACCGGCCACGGCCAGCCCGCGGGCTCCTCGCTCGTGACCCATCCGGACATCGAGATGGT
>DASUQG010000089.1:0-13593 GCA_036280695.1 Thermoleophilaceae bacterium | reverse complement strand
AACGCCGGTGGCGGCGACGTTGGCGGCGGTCCGGACCACGCTCGTAACGGCGTCGGCGGACGGCTGTGGTGGCGAGCCGGCGGGCTGACGCCGCTCGGCATCGGGCCGCTCCTTCGCGCGGGCGCCGGTGGCAGCTCGCTGGGGCGGCGCGCCCGCTCCCGCTGCCGTGCGGCCCGGCTTCGCAGTCGCTGCGGGCTTGGCTCGCGTGCGCGGCTTGGATGTCCGCGATGTCCGCGGCGCCTTCGCGGCGGCCTTCCCGCCCGCCTCGGCCTTGGCGGCCGCCTTGCTCGCCGCGCTGGACGGCCTACCACTCGATTCCCTCTTCTCGCTTCGCTTTCCCGGCCGCGAGTGGGGCAGGTTTCCAAGCACTCCGTCGTCGTCCGCCATGGCCGGGGATTCTAGTCCTGCGCATCCTGGGTACATGGGAGCAGTAACCGCAGCCGATACAGTCGGGATGGGAATCAACTGGTTGACTGGCTAGTCAGCGGAAATTCCGCTTCAGGCCGCTTGACTTCACTATCTGTAGCGTTAGTGTGTACATCGATGGTTTGAATGGGCCCGGCGCCCTCGCGCTGGGCCCTGCGCGCCGCAAGGAAAAGGATGTCTGTAGCCGATCTGCAAGAGCTTGAGGAGGTAAAGCTCCTCGTAGTCAAGGGCCAGGCGACCGGTGTGCTGACCTATGCCGAGGTCGCCACCGCGCTCGCCGAGGTCGAGCTTGACGAGGGCGACATCGAGGAGCTCCACGGCTACTTCGAGAAGTCCGAGATCGAGCTGGTCGAGGACGATCCGACCCACTCCGCGCCCGAGGTGGAGCGCGCGGTCGACCGCCGCAGCCGGCGCAAGAAGGCGACGATCGACCTCAAGCCGGACATGACGACCGACTCCCTTCAGCTGTTCCTGAAGGACATCGGCAAGGTCCGGCTCCTCACGGCCCAGGAGGAGGTCGACCTCGCCAAGCGCATCGAGCGCGGCGACCTCGACGCGAAGCAGAAGATGGTCGAGTCGAACCTGCGCCTGGTCGTCTCGATCGCCAAGAACTACCGCAACCAGGGCCTGCCCTTCCTCGACCTGATCCAGGAGGGCACGCTCGGGCTGGTCCGCGCCGCGGAGAAGTTCGACTACCGCAAGGGCTTCAAGTTCTCCACGTATGCGACCTGGTGGATCCGCCAGGCGATCGCTCGCGCGCTGGCAGACAAGGCGCGCACGATCCGCATCCCCGTGCACGTCGTCGAGAAGCTCAACAAGATCGGTCGCGCCGAGCGCAAGCTCGTCACGGAGCTCGGCCGCGAGCCCACCCCGGAGGAGATCGCCGAGCACACCGGCATCGAGCCCGAGGAGGTCGAGTCGATCAAGCGCTCCGCGCAGGCACCGGTCTCGCTCGAGAAGCCGGTCGGCGACGAGGAGGAGTCGGAGTTCGGCCAGTTCATCGCCGACGAGCGCGCCGAGTCTCCGTACGAGCGGGCGGCTGAGATCCTCACCAAGGAGGCGCTCCGCGAGGCCCTCGAGAACCTCTCCTACCGCGAGCGCCGAGTGCTCGAGCTGCGCTACGGGCTCGGCGGCGAGCACCCCCGCACGCTCGACGAGGTGGGCCGCACGTTCAACGTCACGCGCGAGCGCATCCGCCAGATCGAGAACCAGTCGCTGAAGAAGCTGCAGTCACTCGCTGAAGCGCAGAAGCTGCGCGACGTCGCCTAGCCCCCACGCTTACAGCAGCTGTGAGGGCGGTGGCGAGGTCGAAAACCCCGATCTCGACCGGTTCGCGGAGGGGGATGGGCACGTTGTGGACCTTGGCGAACGCCAAGCCGCCAATCCCCGGCAGCGCAGGCCTCGAGACCTAGCTTCGACCCGACCCCCTCAATGCTGTCTTTTCCGTGTTGCGCAGCGCCTGGAGGGCCGAAAAGGCTCGTCCAATACGCGCCCCAGCCCTCAAGGAGCGGGCCGGATGGCCGATGGACAAACCATGTTCGACGTCGACGCTGCCCTGATGACCGTTATCGAGACGGAGAGCTCCGACCTCCATCTCAAGGTCCCCTCCCAGCCCATGGTCCGCCGCTACGGCAAGCTCGTCCCAATCGAGGGCTCCGAGCCGCTGCGTCCGGAGGACACCGAGGCCACCCTCTTCCACATGCTCACGGACGAGGCCAAGCTCGAGGCGTTCCGCACCGAGCGCGAGGTGGACTTCTCCTACTCCGTGCCCGGCGTGGCGCGCTTCCGCGTGAACGCCTTCGTTCAGCGTGGGTCGGTTTCGCTCGTCTGCCGCGCGATTCCGTTCGAGATCAAGACCGCCAGCGAGCTGATGCTCCCGCCGGTGATCGACGAGATCGCTGACGAGGAGCGTGGGCTGATCCTGCTCACCGGCACGACCGGCTCGGGTAAGTCGACGACGCTCGCGGCGATGATCGACCACATCAACACGAGCTACGCGAAGCACATCGTCACGATCGAGGACCCGGTCGAGTTCCTGCACCGCGACAAGACGTCGATCATCAACCAGCGCGAGGTCGGCGAGGACACCGCCTCGTTCGCGCGCGCCCTGCGCCGCGTGCTGCGTCAGGACCCGGACGTGATCCTGGTCGGCGAGATGCGCGACGAGGAGACGGTGCGCACCGCCCTTTCGGCCGCGGAGACCGGCCACCTCGTGCTCTCGACCATCCACACGGTCGACGCCGCGGAGTCGGTGAACCGCATCATCGACTTCTTCCCGCAGTCCGAGCAGCGCCAGGCCCGCGCCATGCTGGCCGGCACGCTGAAGGCGGTCATCTCGCAGCGGCTCGTGCCGACGCCGGACCGCAACGGTCGCGTGGCCACCTGCGAGATCCTGCGCATGACCGGCCGCGTGCGGGACATGATCATGAACCCCGAGGAGACCGGGAAGCTTCCCGAGGTCATCTCCGAGGGCGCCTACTACGGCATGCAGAGCTTCGACCAGGCGCTGCTCTACCACGTGCAGCAGGGGCGGGTCGCGATGGAGGACGCCCTCAAGGCGGCCACCCATCCGCACGACTTCAAGCTGCTCGTGTCCTCGGACGGCCTGCGCAGCACCTCGGTCGAGTCGGTGATTGCGCCCGACGAGTCCGAGGAGCCGGAAGCTCCGGCGGCGAACGGCGCACAGCCGAGCGTCAACAGCGCGCCCGGCGCTTAAGCTGTCGGCCTCCCCCCGTTCCAGATCGAAGGAGGCCAGGTGCAGAGCACCCTTGGCGAGTTTCAGGAAACGCAGTCGGAGCAGCCGTTCGCACTTCAGAACTCGAAGCTGCTCAAGGTGAGCCTCGACCAGGTGACGATCCAGGCGAAGGCCGGGTCGATGGTCGCCTACCAGGGCGACGTGTCCTTCGAGCACGCAGGCTCCGGCGGGCTCAGCCGCATGATGAAGAAGGCCGTGTCGGGCGAGGGCACCACCCTGATGAAGATGTCCGGCACCGGCGAGGTCTTCCTCGCGGACACCGCCCAGGAGATCCACCTCCTCTACCTCGAGAACGACGCCATCACCGTGAACGGGGCGAACCTGCTGGCGTTCGACTCCGGCATCGATTGGGACATCAAGAAAGTGGAGGGCGTGTCCGGCTTCATGGGCGGCGGCCTCTTCAACACCGCGCTTCAGGGGACCGGCTGGGTGGCGATCCTCTCCGACGGGCCGCCCGTGCTTCTGAACACGGGCGACGCGCCGACGTTCGCGGACCCCGCGGCGGCGATCACCTGGGCATCCAGCGTCCAGACGGGCATCAAGACCGACATCAAGCTGAAGAACTTCATCGGCCGCGGCTCCGGCGAGTCGGTGCAGATGTCGTTCTCCGGCCAGGGCTGGGTGCTGGTGCAGCCGAGCGAGGGCCGCGTGCAGGTCGCGACCGCCGGCGGCGGCGGTGGCGGCGGGCTTCTGAGCAACCTTTCAGGCTGAGGAGAGCGGCCGGCGGCGGCGCCTCAGCCGCCGCCGGCATTACTTCAGTTCCTGAAGTCTTGCGGTAGACTCGCCTCTATGGCCGATCCCACCTGCCCGGTCTGCGCCACCGCGGACATCATCTGTGGCAAGTGGACCATCCTTGTGATCCGCGACCTTGCCGAGGGCCGCAGCCGCTTCTGCGAGCTCGAGCGCTCGCTCGCGGGAATCAGCCCGAGGACGCTGTCGTTGCGCCTGCGGGCCCTCGAGGAGCAGGGCATCGTAGAGCGGCACACCTACCCCGAGGTGCCACCGCGCGTGGAGTACTCGCTCACGCCGAAGGGCATGGCGATCGTGCCGCTGATCGAGGACATGCGCCGCTACGGGCGCGAGTGGCTCGGCGTGGACGACTGCGCGGTCACACCGGCCTCCGGGCGCGAGCCCGTCGCGGCTTAGCGCCCGCCGCCCGGCAGGACACTCCCGTGCCGCGCCGAAATCGCGCTGCATGCGTAACCGTGCTCTCCATGAAGCGCTGCGGAACTTCGCGCTGGAGGCCGCGGCGCTGCTCACCGACGACCTGAAGGCGGGCGCCGAGGTCGAGTTCGACGTCGTCGACGAGGGCGGCGGCCGCGGCCCGGCCCTCTACCGCTACGAGCCGCGCACCGGCGCGTTCCTCTCCGAGCGCTGGCCGCGCCTGCGCGAGCTGCCCGCCTGCGCGCAGGCGTGCCGCGAGCTCGGCGCCGGCGCGTCCGCCTGGCTGCGCGTGAACGGCCTGCGCGGAGAGCAGGCCGAGCCGGCGCTTCAGGCGATGCTCGAGCGCCTGTACGAGGACGCCACCAGCTTCGGCTTCCCTGAGGAGCGCTTCGAGCGCGTGTACCGCGAGGTCGAGGTCACGCTCTACCGCGACGCCGTGCGCGCACGCGTGGTTGCCCCGCTGCGGGGCGCCTGGATGGAGGCGGAGCGGATCGAGCTGGGCGACGGCCTGTCGCTCGTGCGTGGTGACCGGTTCGAGGGTCCGCACGAGAGCTCCGAGCTCCTCTGCGTGGTGGAGCGAGACGTCCCCGCGGACGACCCGATCCCAACCGAGGAGGCCGCCGACCGCTTCGCCGCGGTGGTCACCGCAATGCGGTTGTGGGCGCCGGGGGGCGTGATCCTCGGGGCGCCGGGCTGGCGTCAGACGGACCAGGGCCGCTGGCAGCCGCTCCCGCTCGGCACGGGCGCGACCCCGCGCGGTGGCGAGTGGATGCTCGCGGCTGAGGAGGAGCAGGCGTTCCGCGAGTTCTTCGCGGCCATCGACGGCGCTCGCCCCGGCGAGATGGTCGCCTGGGCGCTCGATCGCTTCGAGATGGGCTGCGAGCGCAGGATGGAGGCCCAGGCGCTGTCCGACTACCTGCTCGCGCTGCGCGCGCTGCTGGACGCGACGAGCCAGGCGGGTGAGGCGAGCATGTCGCTGCGGCTGGCGGCCCTCTGCGCCGAGGAGGACGCGCGCCGAGACGTGCAGCATCGCCTCGAGGCGGCGCTGGCGCTCGAGCGCTTCGTCATGGGCGGCGCCACCGGCGTGCGGGTCGACGCGGAATCGCCCCGCGAGCTGGTGGGCGAGGCGGAGGGTCACCTCCGCGCCCTGCTGCGCGACGTGCTCTGCGGCTACCTGGACGCCGACCTGAAGGGCGTGGCCGACGACATCCTGGTCGAGTCCGGCCCGGAGCCGTTCATGGAGGCCGAGCCACACGAGATCGAGGCGCGCGACATGCGCAGGGAGCCGCGCTTCGAGCGCGAGCCGGAGCCCGCTCACGCGGCGCAGCCCTACCTGGACTTCGGGCCCGACGCGGACCACGAGCCGGACTACGAGCCCGCGCCCGACTACGAGGCCGAGGTCGACAGCGAGCCGGACACCGCCGAGCTCGAGGCGGTCACGGTGGCACCCGAGCCCGTGCAGCACGAGCTCGACGGTGTGACGCAGTCGGTCGACTTCGGCTGGGACGACCCCGAGGACTTCTCGGCACCGGTCTAGGCCCGCGTTCGGTCGAACAGGTACTCGTCCATCCGGCGCAGCCCGTCGAGGTCGTGCACGTCGTCGTCCAGGTGCGGGACCTCGATCATCGGCTTGCGGCCGAGGCGGCGACGCAGGTTGGCGAGGTTCTTGCGGTCCTGGGCGGCCAGGCGGCGCTCCTCCTCGAAGGTGCGCATGACCTTGCGGGCGAGCGCGTCGTCGCCGAGCAGGCGCTCCAGGTCGGCGGCGGGGTTGCCTCTCGGCTCGGGCGGGTGCACTCGGTTGGCCACCACGCCCGCGAACGGCAGCCCGGCGTCCAGCAGGCGATGGTGGAACCAGGCCGCCTCCTCGACGGCGTCCGCGCGCGGAGATGTCACGAGCACGAATGCACTGCGGCTGTCGGCCAGCAGCGCGTTCACGCGCTCGGCGCGCTCGCGGAAGCCGTCGGCCCTGTCGCCGAAGCTCGAGAAGAAGCCGGACAGGTCCTCGAGCAGGTCGATCCCTGTGGCTCGCTTCATCACAGAGAGCGCCATGCCCGACCCGCGTCCCAGCACCTTCAGGCCGAGCATCCCCGGCCCGGTGAACAGCTGAAGCGTTCGTGAGTCGATGAAGGCGGCGAGCTTCTTCGGCGCGTCGAGGAAGTCGAGCGCGTTGCGGGTGGGCGGCGTGTCGAGCACCAGCAGGTCGTAGTGGCCTTCCTGGTGCAGCTCGTGGAGCTTCTCCATCGCCATGTACTCCTGCGAGCCGGCCACCGCGTTCGAGAGCTCCTGGTAGATGCGGTTGGAGAGCACGGCGTCGCGCGTGCGCTCGTCGGGCGCGTGCCACTCGACCAGCTCGTCGAAGGTGCGCTTCGGGTCGAGCATCATCGCCCAGAGCTCGCCCTCGACGTCCGCCTTCACGAGGCGCTCCTCGTTGCCGAGCTCGCGCAGCCCGAGCGAGTTCGCGAGCCGCTTGGCCGGGTCGATGGTGAGCACGGCCACCTTCTTGCCGCGCGCGGCCATGCCGAGCGCGATCGCGGCCGAGGTCGTGGTCTTGCCGACCCCGCCCGAGCCGGCGCAGATGCAGACCTCCTTGCGCTCGAGCCAGTCGGCGATCACAGCCTGCGCTCCAGCTCCGCGGACAGCCGCTCCAGGTGATCGCGGCCCAGCTCGGGCTCGAACACGCGCGGCAGCGTGACCACCGGCGCGCCGGCGCCCCGCCGCAGACGCCGCAGCTGGGCGTGCTCGGCGCGGGCGCGGCGGTGCTCGGAGAGGGCGGCGCGCACGGCCGCGGCCGCGGGCCGCCGGTCGGCCTTGACGCTTTCGAGCCGCCCCACCTCCTCGCGGCTGAAGCGCGCCGGGTGGAGCGCGTTCACCACGATCCGGTCCACGGTCATGCCGAGCTCGTCGCGCAGGCTGCGCTCGAACTCGATCGTCTCGTTCACTGGTATCTCCTCCGGGAGCGCACACGTCAGCACGCCCGTGGAGGCCTCGTCGCGCAGGAAGCGGTCGATCTTCTCCGCCTGGCGGCCCACCGGTCCCAGGCGCGCCACCGAAGCGAAGGTCCGCGGTGAGGTGAGCATCGCGAGCGCGTGGCCGGTGGCCGGTGCGTCCACGATCGCCAGGTCGAAGGCCGAGCCGCCCGCGCGCGGCGCAAGCTGCGCGAGGTCCCAGACCTTGCCGATCGTGACCAACTCGCTGAGGCCGGGCGCGGCCGCCGTGAGGTACTGGAACAGGCGGCTGCCGCCCAGGACGCTTGCCAGCGTGCGCGACTTCAGCTGGTAGTGCAGCCATTCCTCCTTGGCCCGCTCGGGATCGACGGACACGGACGCCAGCTCGGGAACCAGCTCGGACATGCGGTGCTGGCCGCCCACCTCGCACAGCACCACGCGCTTGCCGCGCCGCTCGGCGATCAGCCCGAGGGCCGCCGCGACGGTGGTCTTTCCGACCCCGCCCTTGCCCGTCACGAGCACGAGCCGCTTGTCCAGTAGCGAAGCCACCGGACGGGAAGGGTGAAGGATTCCGCCCAGGCCGTGCGAATACCGCTTGCGTAATGGACTTGATCCGGAGGATCCCGTGACCACGACGCCCAAGGCCAAGGTCATCGCGTTCACCAACCAGAAGGGCGGTGTGGCGAAGACAACCACCACGCTCAACCTGGCGGCGGCGTTCGTCGAGCGGGGCCACCGCGTGCTCTGCGTCGACCTCGACCCCCAGGGCAACCTGACAATGAGCCAGGGCATCGACCCTGACTCGCTCGAGGCCTCGATGTACGACGTCCTCGTGCACCAGCTCTCGATCCGCGAGGTCATCCGCAAGCGCGAGGTCGACGTGGCCTGCGCCTCGATCGACCTCGCCGGCGCCGAGATCGCGATGTCCACGATGATCGGCCGCGAGCGCTCTCTCAAGAAGGGCCTCGAGCCGGTCCGGGACGACTACGACTACATCTTCATCGACACTCCGCCGAGCCTCGGGCTGCTCACGATCAACGCCCTCACGGCGTCCCAGAAGGTGATCGTCCCCGTGCAGTGCGAGTATCTGTCCATGCGCGGGCTGATCCAGCTCCAGAACACGCTGTCGATGGTGCGCGAGGAGCTGAACCCGGATATCGAGATCGAGGGCATCCTGCCGACCCTGGTGGACAACCGCACGGTCCACGCCAAGGAGGCAATCGAGATCCTCGAGGAGAACTTCGGCGACCGCGTCTTCGCCTCGCGCATCAACAAGACCGTTCGTTTCGCCGAGGCCCCTGTCAAGGGCATGTCGGTGCTCAAGTACGACCCGGACGGCAAGGCGGCATACGCCTACCGTCAGCTAGCGGAGGAGGTCCTGGCGAATGGCAAGCGGTAAGAGGGCGAGCATGCGCGAGGGTCCCCTGGCGCAGCTCTTCCGCAAGACGGAGGAGGACGACGCTCGCTCGGCCGAGCCGGACGCGAAGCGGAGGCCCGAAGCCGAGCCGAAGCCGAGGACCGAGCAGGAGCCCAGGCTCGGCCGGCCGCTGCCCGAGGGCGGGCCCGCGCCGCAGGTCACGCACCACGTGCCGGAGCCGCAGGCGCACAGCGAGCCCGACCTGACGCCCGCGGAGCGCGGCACCGATCTCGGTGGCCGCCGGACCGAGGCGGCCCGCCGCGCGCAGGAGCGCGAGGAGCGGCGCGCCGAGCGCGAGGAGCGCTGGAGCCGCTACGAGGGCGTGCCGAGCCCGGAGGAGCGCCTCAAGTCCGTCTTCTCACAGGACATCCCCGAGAACATCCTCGAGCGCGACCCGGTGCCCGCCGTCCAGCGCGAGCCCGACCGCGAGCCCGAGCCGTTCGTGCCGTCCCAGCCCGTGCACCCGACGGAGCCAGTGCTGCGCGTGGTGGGCGTCGGCGGTGCCGGCGTGAACGCCGTGAACCGCATGATCGAGGCCCAGGTCGAGGGTGTGGAGTTCATCGCCGTCAACACCGACGTCCAGTCACTCGAGGGCTCGTCCGCCGACAGCCGGCTGCACATCGGCAGCGACGCCACGCGTGGGCTCGGCTCGGGATCGAACCCCGACCTCGGCCGCGCCGCGGCAGTCGAGGACTACGACGAGATCAAGAGCCAGCTCAAGGGCTCCGACATGGTCTTCATCGCCGCGGGCGCGGGCGGCGGCACCGGCACCGGTGCGGCCCCGGTCGTGGCGCGCATCGCCCGCGAGATCGGCGCGCTCACCGTCGGCATCGTGACCAAGCCGTTCTCGTTCGAGGGCGCGCGGCGCAGCGAGCAGGCGGACCAGGGCGTGGAGGACCTCGCCCGCGAGGTCGACACGCTGATCGTGATCCCGAACGCGCGGCTGCTGTCGGTGCTCGACAAGTCCACCTCGATGGTCGACGCCTTCCGCGTTGCGGACGACGTGCTGCGCCAGGGCGTGCAGGGCATCTCCGACCTGATCACCCTGCCGGGCCTGATCAACCTCGACTTCGCCGACGTCCGGACGATCATGTCCGAGGCGGGTCAGGCGCTGCTCGGAATCGGCATGGGCTCGGGTGACCGCCGCGCGATGGACGCGGTGGAGCACGCGATCGAATCGCCGCTGCTGGAGACCTCGCTCGAGGGGGCGCGCTCGATTCTGCTCTCGATCACCGGTGGCCGCGACCTCTCGCTCTGGGAGGTCAACGAGGCCGCGAAGGCGGTGGCCGAGGCGGCGCACCCGGACGCGAACATCATCTTCGGCGCCATGGTCGACGAGAAGGTCGACGACCAGGTGTGGGTGACCGTCGTGGCCACCGGCTACGGCGACCGGCCCGTGCACCGTGCGCGGCCGCGCGACGAAGAGCGCGGGCGCCGCGAGGGCCGCGGCATCCCAGCCGACGCCGAGCCCCACGTGCGCCGCTCGCGCGAGCGCGTGCCCGCAGGGACGCTGATGGACGTGGACGTGCCCGAGTTCCTCCCGCGCGGCTAGGCTCGCCCACATGAAGGGGGTGGTCGCAGCCGGCCATCCGCTCACGGCGGAGGCCGGAGCCGATGTGCTGCGCGCGGGCGGCAACGCCGTCGATGCCGCCGTGGGCGCGGTGCTGATGTCGTTCGTGGCCGAGTCGCCGCTGAGCGGCCCCGGCGCCGGCGGCTTCATGGTGGTGCACGCCCGCGGCGAGAACCACGTGCTCGACTTCTTCGTGGCAGCGCCCGGCCTCGGCCTGGACGCGCGCGAGCCCGCGGAGCTCGTGCCGATCGACATCCGCTTCTCCGAAGATGCGATCCAGCGCTTCAACGTCGGGCCGGCCTCCTGCGGCGCCTACGGCACCACGCTCGGCCTGGCGGAGACGCTGGAGCGCTTCGGCAGCGCGCGCCTCGGCGATCTCACCGGCGCGCCGGCCCGCGCGGCGCGAGAGGGAGTCGAGGTGGTGCCGATGCAGGCGTTCCTGTTCGAGGTCCTGCGCCCGATCCTCACCTCCACGCCGGAGTGCGCCGCGATCTACGCGCCGCAGGGGAGCCTGCTCGAGGAGGGCGAGACGATCCGGCTGCCCGAGCTCGGCGACCTGCTCGACCGGCTCGGTGCGGAGGGCCCGGGCTTCCTCTACACCGGCGACGTGGCCGCCGCGGTGAGCGACTGGGTGCTGGAGCGCGGCGGCATGCTGAGCCGCGAGGACCTGGGCTCGTACGGGGTGATCGAGCGCGAGCCCGCGCGCGTGACCTATCGGGGCCGGGAGGTGATCACGAACCCGCCGCCGTCCTCGGGCGGGATCCTGATCGCGGACGCGCTCGGGATCCTCGAGCGTCTCGATCAGCCGCACGACCCCTACATGCTCGCGGAGGTGATCGCCTCCACCAACCGGGCTCGCGACGAGGCGTTCCTGAAGGGGCTCGCCACCGAGGGCTTCCTCGAGCGCTTCCTGGCCAAGAAGGCGCTCGACTCAGTCGCCATCGAGGTGCGCTCGCGGCTTGGTAACACCACGCACATCTCCGTGATGGACGCCGAGGGCGCGTGCGCCTCGGTCACGTGCTCGAACGGCTCCTGCTCAGGCGTGATGGTGCCCGGCACCGGCGTCCACCTCAACAACATGCTCGGCGAGCAGGACCTGAACCCGCTCGGGTTCCATCGGCATGCCCCCGGCACGCGCGTGCCGAGCATGATGGCGCCGACCGTCGTGCTGCGCGATGGGCGGCCGGAGATCGCCATCGGCAGCGCTGGCTCGAACCGGATCCGCTCGGCGATCCTCCAGGTGGTGCTGGGCGTGGTCGATCACGGGCTGCCCGCGCAGGACGCCGTGTCGGCTCCGCGCATCCACGTGGAGGAGAGGCAGGTGGACGCCGAGCCGGGCGTGGACGAGGCGGCGCTCGACCGACTCGAGGAGTCGGGCTGGACCGTGCGCCGCTGGAGCGAGCTGAACCTCTTTTTCGGCGGGGCCCAGGCGGTCGCGCGCAACCCCGAGACCGGACAGCTCACCGGCGGGGGCGACCCCCGCCGCGGCGGTGTGGCAACGCTCGTGGACTAGCCGCTCAGCAGCCGCCTCCGGCTGCCTTGCAGAGGTTCACGCGCCCGAAGCCGAAGCTCGGATCGCGGCCCGCGGGGCCGAGGTCGTCCACCGAGCTGGTGAGCCGGCTGCGGATGCCGGCGGCCGTGTCGGTGGGGAACAGCTGCCACAGCACGCCGGCGACGCCCGAAGCGTGCGGCGTGGCCATCGAGGTGCCGGACAGCTCGAAGTACTGGCCGCCCGGGATCGTGGAGAGCACGTCCACGCCCGGCGCAGCGACCTCGACGTCCGCGTTGGTGTTCGAGAAGGACGCCTTGGCGTCGTTGTCGTCCGTGGCCGCGACCGATACCACCTGCGCGTAGCCGGCCGGGTAGCTCACCGTGGAGTTGCCGTCGTTGCCGGCCGCGGCGATCAGCACGGAGCCGGTGGCCGAGCCGTTCTCCCAGGCGCCTGCCACGGCGCTCTGGAGCGTCGTGGACTGGCCGCCGCCGAGGCTCATCGAGATCACCTTCGCGCCCTTCGAGTGAGCCCACGTGATGCAGTTGGCTACGTCCGACGTGAGGCCCACGCCGGCCCCTCCGCGCAGCGCCTTGCAGATCACGAGGCTGGAGTTGAAGGCGACTCCGGCCACGCCCGTGGCGTTGTTCGCCTTCGCGGCGATCGTGCCCGCCACGTGGGTGCCGTGCAGGCTGTCGTCCACGCAGGTGCCCTCTACCACGGTCCCTCCAACCGAGTCGGCGCAGTTCACGGTCTTGCCGCTCAGCTCGGGATGCGTCTGGTCGATGCCGGTGTCCACGATGCCGATCTTCACTCCACCGGTCGCAGGGAAGGCGCCGAGCCCGGCGGCGTCCCAGCCCTCGGGGGCATCGATGTCGGCGTCCGCGCGTCCGCCGGTCTGGCCGGTGTTGTTGAGCCCGTACAGCTCGCCGAACAGGGGATCGTTCGGCACCGCGCTGGCCGTGAGGATGAAGTTCGGCTCCGCGTAGGAGACCAGCAGGCTGCGATTGAGCCGCCGCGCCACGTCGGCCGGATCGCCCTGGACCCTGACCACGTCCGCGCCCACGCCGGCGACCGAGCCGACCCTGTCGCTTACGCCGGTCGCGGCGAAGAGCCCGGCGCGCTCCTGCGCCGATACGCCGCTGGCTAGCTTGACGATGACTGTGTCTGTGTCGTAGCTGGCCGCCTGCGCCGAGCCGGCGAGAGCCGCGCTGAGCGCAAGCAGGCAGGCCACGGAAAGGATGCCCCTGCGCATCCCTAAGGCCTCACCGGGGCAGCGGTTCGCTAAACGCCGGAACCGTGAGCTGGCCGCTACTCGCCCGGCCTCAGATGGCCATTCCCGCGCGCCTGCTCCGCCGCGCGCTCGGCCATCTTGATGCGCTGAAGCGCCTCCGCGAACAGCGTCTCGAGCTGCTCGAGCCTGCCGCTCTCGGAGCGCAGCTCCAGCAGCGCCTGCTTCGCCGCCGGTGCCACCTCCAGGGTCGCGGCCATTCCATAGGCGTCGAGCTCCGAGAGCGCCTCGGGCTCCGGACGCGCCTCCGTGACCTCCTCGACGAGATCCGCGTAGCGCGAGCGGGCGCGCTCGAGCGCGTCCTCGTCGGTGTCGCGATCGTCCGCCAGCGGCTCGACGTCTCCGGCCGGGTAGGGAAGGTCCTCGATCCTGCGGGTGAGCCTGAACGGCTCGGTGCCCTCCACGAGGATGTTGAGGCGACCGTCGTCGAAGCGCTCGAGCACGCGCGCGATCCGAGCGGCGCAGCCGACCTCCTTGAGGCCGTCGTCGGAGAGCCAGATGATCCCGAACTCGCTCTCCTGCTCGAGGCACTCGCC
>DASUQG010000088.1:0-18307 GCA_036280695.1 Thermoleophilaceae bacterium | reverse complement strand
CGCCCGGGTGGCGGAACGGTCTACGCGATCGATTCAAAATCGGTTGCCCGAAAGGGCTTGTGGGTTCGAATCCCACCCCGGGCATGACGATCGACACCTTCGCCGAGGCCGAGGCGCTCGTCGACGAGATCGGGCCGCGGCCGGCTGGGTCGGATGCCGAGCGGCGTGCCGCGAGGCACCTCGGGGAGCGGCTCGAGGGGCTTGGGCGCGAGGTCGCTGTCGAGCCGTTCGCGGTGTGGCCGGCCTGGCCGGTGGGCTACACGATCAACGCGATCGTCGCGGTGGTCGGCAGCGTGCTCTCGGTGTCGAGCGCGAAGCTCGGCACTGGGCTGGTGCTGCTGGCCACGGTGCTGACCTTCCTCGACCTCGCCGGCATCTCGCCCACGACCAGGCGGCTGCTCGGGCGGCGCGCGTCCCAGAACGTGGTGTCCTGGGGCGAGCGCGAGCGGCCCGGCGCGCTCCTGCTCGTGGCGCACTACGACAGCGGGCCCACGCGCACCTGGCCGCTGCGCCCGATGTTCTGGGCCCTGCTCGCGCTGCTCGCGTGCTGCGTGCTGCGCGTGGGCGGCATGAGCGGCACCGCGCTCACCGTCGTGCAGTTCCTCCCCACGGTCGCGCTGATCGTCTACGTGCCGCTGCTGCTCGACATCGCCCTCTCCCCCGCCGCGCCAGGCGAGAACGACAACGCGTCCGGGGTCGCGCTCGTGCTGCGGCTCGCCGAGCGCCTCGACTTCCTCGAGGGCTTCGGGGTGCATGTGCTCTTCACCGGTTCGCAGAAGGCCATGACGCAGGGCATGCGCGCGTTCCTGAAAACCCATGGGAAGCAGTTCGGGCGCGACCGGACCGTGGTGTTCAACCTCGACAGCGTGGGAAGCGGCGAGCTACGGCTAACGAAGAAGGAAGGCCCGCTTCTAACGGTTCGCTCGCATCCGCAGCTGGTGGGACTCATGGAGGTAGAGACGACTGTGAATCGCGAGCCCAGCGACGGCTATGCCGCGGCCTCGGCGCAGATTCCCTCCGTGACTGCCATCTGCAGCGGGGAGCGCCTCGAGGAGGACACCCTGGCCGAGGTCGAGGAGTTCTGCGTGGAGTTCGCGGAGCGGCTCGACGAGGAGCTCAGCCCGCCCGAACGCTGAACTCGGAGAAGAAGTCCAGCGCAGCGGGGTTCGCGAGCGAGTCGCGGCTCGCCGCGCTCGCGGGGGCAGCCCCGAGCAGGATCTTCTTGACCGGCACCTCGAGCTTCTTGTTGGAGAGCGTGCGCGGCACCTCGTCGATCCGGACGATCCGGTCGGGGACGTGGCGCGGGGAGCAGTGCTCGCGCACGCGGCGCCGGATCTCGGCGGCGAGCTCTTCAGTGAGCGACTCGCGCACGACCACGAACAGGAGCATCTGGTCCTCCACGTCCACGACCAGGCTGTCGAGCACCTCCGGCACGCCCTCCACGGCGCTGTAGATCTCGCTCGTGCCCATGCGGACGCCGCCGCGGTTGATCGTCGAGTCGGAGCGGCCGTAGATCACCGCGGTGCCGCGGTCGGTGATCTTGATCCAGTCGCCGTGGCGCCACACGCCCGGGAACATCTCGAAGTAGCTCGAGCGGTAGCGCTCGCCGTCCGCGTCGTTCCAGAAGTAGATCGGCATCGACGGCATCGGCTGGGTGATCACGAGCTCACCCACCTCGTTCACGAGCGGTCGGCCGTCCTCGCTCCACGCCTCCACCGCCGCCCCGAGGCAGCGGGCTTGTAGCTCACCGGCGTACACCGGGAGGATCGGGCAGGCGCCCACGAACGCGGTGCAGAGGTCGGTACCTCCGCTTGTGGAGAAGAGCCAGACGTCGGGAAAGTGTTCATAGACCCACTCGAATCCCTCCACTGGCAAGGGTGAACCAGTGGAACCGATGCTTCGTAGGCGAGGCGTTGGGGGTGGGACCACCCCAGCCTTCATCGACGCCCCGATGAAGCCCGCGCTCGTCCCGAACGACGTGACCTCGGCCTCGGCCGCGAACTGCCAGAGGCGCTCGGGGTCGGGCTGGCCGTCGTAGAGCACGATCGCCGCACCCGACAACAGCCCGCCCACCAGGAAGTTCCACATCATCCAGCCGGTGGTCGTGAACCAGAAGAAGCGGTCGCTGGGGCCGAGGTCGCTGTGCAGCCTCGACTTCTTCAGGTGCTCCAGCAGGATGCCGCCCTGCCCCTGCACGATCGCCTTCGGAAGCCCGGTTGTGCCGGACGAGTAGAGCACCCAGAGCGGGTGGTCGAACGGCAATCGCTCGAAGCTGAGCTCGGCCGGTTCCGCGAGCAGCTCCTCCCAGCCGCTCGGCACCAGCACGGTGTGCTCGATCGACGGGATCGCCGCCACGATCTCGGCGACCCGCTCGCGGCGGTCGAAGTCGCGACCGCCGTAGCGGTAGCCCTCGGTGGCGATCAGCACCTTGGGCTCGATCTGTTTGAAGCGATCCACGACGGTCGGCGTACCGAACTCGGGGGCACAGCTCGACCAGACCGCGCCGATGCTGGCGCAGGCGAGGAACGCCACAACCGTCTCGGGCACGTTCGGCATGTAGGCCGCCACGCGGTCGCCGCGCTCGACCCCCAGCCGGAGCAGCCCGGCGGCACAGCGCGCCACCTGGTCGGCGAGCTCGTCCCAGCTCAGCTCGGCGAGCGGCTGCGACTCCGAGGCGTGCACGATCGCAGCCTCCCCCGGCCGGGCGGCGCGGAAGAGCTGCTCCACGTAGCTGAGCTCCGCGCCCGGGAACCACTCGGCACCGGGCATTTCGCGGCTGCCGAGCACGCGCTCGTACGGCGCGTCGATTCCGAACCACTCCCACAGCGCGCCCCAGAACCCCTCGAGATCCTCGACGGACCAGCGCCACAGCTCGTGGTAGTCGGAGAACCCGCGCGCGCGCATGAAGCGCGCCATCTCGGCCGCGTCAGGGTCCGATGGGGTCCACAGAAGTTGTCCCTCCGGCATGGCGGCGTGATTCTAGGCGCGCCTCGCGCTCCCGGCGGCGGCGGCGCTCGTCCTCCACGAGTGGTGCGAGCAGTGCCCGGGCTATCAGCGGCGCCACGCCCATGACGACGAACACGAGCGACCATGACACTGCGCTCGCCAGGGCGCCCAGTCCGACGGGCACCCCGGCCGCCACCACGCGCATCGCCGTGTTCTGGATTCCCATCGCCGTGCCCGCCTGTCGCCTGCCGGAGATCTCCGCCGCCGCGGTGAATGAAAGCCCGTTCCAGCTCATGGCGGCGACCCCACCCGCCATCAGCGCAGGCGGGCCAAGCACGACCCCCGCGAGCAGCAGCACGCCCGCGACGCCGGCCAGCCGCCGGAACGGCTCGATCCGCTCGCCCAGAACGTCGGACCAGCGCCCGGCGGACACGCGCGCCAGCGCCGCGCCCACCTGCACCCCGCCGAGCGCGAGCGCCGCGTGCGCGGCCGTCCAGTCGCGCTCGCTGTAGAGGTAGAGCACGAGCAGCGACGTAACGCCAATCTGCCCGATGATCATCAGCGACGACGCCGCGCTCAGCCGCCAGATGCGCGGGTCGCGCACGGCGTCGGGCGCCGGCGGAGCGGCCGACTCCACGCGCGGGCCGTCGCGAAGCCAGATCGCCGCCGCGACGGCCGCCACGAGCATCGCGCCGGCAAGCGCGTAGAGCGCGGCGTCCACGCCGGCGGCCGACGCAAGCGGTGGCAGGGTGAACGAGGCCAGCGCGGCGCCCACCGGCACCGCCGTTTGGCGCAGCCCGAGCGCGAGGCCGCGCTCGTCGCGCGGGAACCAGCCGAAGACGGCTCGCCCGCTGGCGGCGACGGCCGCCGAGCTGAGCATGCCGGTCAGCGCCATCCAGGCGAGCAGAGCGACGTAGCCGTCGGCGCGAGCTGCGGCGAACATCGCCACCGAGCCGGCCCCCAGCCCGAAGGCGATCACCACTCGCTCACCACGGCGGTCCGAGGCCACTCCCCAGGCCAGCAGCGTCGCGACGGTTCCGACGGCGAAGGCGGTGAACACCGCCGTGACCTCCACGAGCGAGAGGTCGAAGGCGTCCTGGATCGCCGGGGCGATCGCCGGCAGTCCACCCTGGACGGCGGCCAGTGCCGCCGTGGCCGCCGAGCCGACGCCGAGCACCGCCCACCGGTAGGCGGAAGGCGGCGGAGTCGGAGTCACGTCTTAGAGTCTATGCGTGCTCCAGCACGTGACACTCGAGCTGCGTCGCGAGGACTGGACTGCCGCGAAGGCGTTCTGGAGCATCGTCGGCTTCGAGGAGGTCGAGCCGCCCGGAACGCTCCGGGAGCGCTCGGCCTGGGTCGAGAGGAACGGCACCCAGATCCACCACCAGTGGGAGGAAGAGCCCGTCGTGCCGCCCGAGGCCCACGCCGCCGTGGTGGTGGACGATTGGGATGCCGTCGTCGCGCGCCTCCGCGACGAGGGCTTCGAGGTCGACGAGCGCCCCCGCCACTGGGACGCGGCGCGCTGCTTCGTGCGCGGGCCCGGCGGCCATCGCGTGGAGCTCATGGCCGCGCCGCCGGGCTAGACCGGCGTAACCGGGTTGCGCTTCGCGGGCCAGGAACGGTCGCGCGATGCGTACGCGGCGAAGCGCTTCACCAGCTCCCGGCGCAGGTCCGCGGGCTGGACGACCGCGTCGATCACGAGCTCGGAGGCGAGGTGGAGGATGTCGATCTCCTCGCTGTACTCGGTGCGCAGCTCCTCGGTGCGACGTGCCCGCTCCTCGTCGTCCTCGATGGCCTGGAGCTGGTTGTAGAAGACGGCGTTGATGGCCGCCTGGGGGCCCATCACCGCGATCTTGGCGTTGGGCAGCGCGATGCAGGCGTCGGGGTCGAACGCGGGGCCCGCCATTGCGTAGAGGCCCGCCCCGTATGCCTTGCGGACGATCACCGAGAGCTTCGGCACCGTGGCCTCGGATACGGCCGAGATCATCTTCGCGCCCGCGCGGATGATCCCTTGGCGCTCGACCTGGGTGCCGATCATGAAGCCGGGGACGTCGGCGAGAAAGAGCAGCGGGACGTTGAATGCGTTGCAGGTCCAGATGAAGCGCGCGGCCTTGTCCGCCGAGTCCACGAACAGCACGCCGCCTCTCTGCTTGGGCTGATTGGCCACGATTCCTACCGCGCGCCCGTCGATCCGCGCGTAGCCCACGATCAGCTCCTTCGCCCAGCGCTTGTGGACCTCGAGGAACGAGTCGGCGTCCACGACGGCGTTCACCAGCTCGAGCATGTCGAAGGCCTTGTTCTCGTCGGCCGGGATCTCCGGGAACTCCGCCGCAGCGGCCTCGCCGACCGAGACGGGCGGAGCCTCGCGCCAATTCGACGGGAAGTACGAGAGGTACCGCTTGGCGAGGTCGATGCCCTCCTCGTCGGACTTGACGAGGAAGTGCCCGCAGCCGGACACACCGGTGTGCATCCGCGCGCCGCCCATCTCCTCCAGCGACACCGTCTCTCCGATCACCATCTCCGCCATCCGCGGCGAGCCGAGGTACATCGAGGCGTTGCCGTCCCGCATGATCACGATGTCGCAGAACGCCGGGATGTAGGCGCCGCCCGCGGCGCTCGGCCCGAACAGCACGCACACCTGCGGCACGACCCCGGAGAGCTTCACCTCGGTGTGGAAGATGCGCCCCGCGCCGCGCCGGCCGGGGAACATCTGAACCTGGTCGGTGATGCGCGCGCCGGCGGAGTCGACGAGGTAGATCATCGGCACCAGGTGCTCGAGCGCCTGCTCCTGGATGCGGATGATCTTCTCGACGGTCTTCGGACCCCACGAGCCGGCCTTCACCGTCGGGTCATTCGCCATCAGCGCGACCGGCCGGCCGCCGACGGTGGCCATGCCGGTGACCACGCCGTCCGCGCCGAAGCCCTCCTGCTCCCAGTTCGCGAGCAGCGCGTCCTCCACGAAGGAGTCCGGATCCACGAGCCGCGCCACGCGCTCCCGGACCGGGAGCTTGCCCTGGTCCTTGGACTTCTCGTGGTGGCGCTCCGGCCCGCCTCCGCGGGCGCGCTCGAGCGCGTCCTTCAGGTCCGACATGGACCGGAAGTTATCGGGCCGCGCGCAGCTGCGAACGCAGTGCCCGGCGGATCAGCCCCTGCCTGACGCGGCGCACGCCGAACCCGGCGGCCGCGCCGAGGAGTCCCACCCCCATCGGGGCGAGCAGCGTCGTGCCGAAGCCGAGCAGACCGACGACCAGCCCGACCTCCAGGCCGATCAAGACCGCGGCGATGTCGCGCGTCTCCATGTGGGGGGCCTTCGTCCTCACGGGTAGCCCTCCTTCCCGCTGCAATACGCTCCTCAAACCATGGCTCTCGTACTCGTTGAAGACCGCGGCTCGGTGAGGCATCTCGTGCTCAACCGGCCAGAGAAACGCAATGCACTGAACGGGGAGGCGATTCGCGAGCTCGGCGCTGCCATCGAGGCCGCCGCGGCCGACGGCTCCGTTCGGGTGGTGGTGGTGCGCGGTGAGGGCGCCATGTTCTCGTCCGGCATGGACCTGAATGACCTGCGCGAGCTCGCGGAGAGCCCGGAGAACCTGCGCGCCTACCGGCGACCGATCCTCAACTGGTGGAACCTGCTCGAGGAGATGCCCAAGCCGACGATCTGCCAGATCCACGGCGCGGCGCTCGGCGGGGCGTTCGAGCTGGCGCTCGCCTGCGACTTCCGCACCATGGCGGAGGACGCCGTGGCCGGGATCATGGAGGTGCGCGTTGGATTGCTGCCGGACGTGGGCGGCTGCTCGCGCTTGCCGGCCGTGGTCGGACTCGGCAACGCCAAGGAGCTGATCATGACCGGCAAGGTCATCGACGGCCGCGAGGCGCACCGGATCGGGTTCGCGAACCGCATCGCGCCGGCGGCCGAGCTCGCGGCGGTGACCGACTCGCTCGCGAACGAGCTGCTCGCATGCGCGCCGCGCGCGGTCGGGCTCGCGAAGCGCGTGATGGACGCTGCCGCCAAGCCGGCGCTCGCGCTCACCCTGGAGCAGGAGGTCGCTGCGCAGGAGACGCTCGCGTCGTCCGAGGACTTCGCGGAGGGCGCCAGCGCGTTCTTCGAGAAGCGCGACCCGGACTTCGCCGGGCGCTGAGCCGCGCCGCGAGTGGGCGGCGAAACGGTCCAGAAATGCGACGGGCCCGGATGCCGTGGTCCGGGCCCGTTTCGCAAATGCCGGGGCAGGGTCGGGGGAACCCATATGTGCCGAAAACCGGCCCCGGCGGCTGAGTTTGGGTTATACCCGGTCCTGAAGACCCAAACCCCGAGAATCGTTCGATTGGCCATTTAGCGCGCCGATAGCGCGCGAGAACGCTGATCTGCCCGTGCCGCGAGCCAGATCACGACTGCCGCGAGCAGCGTCGAGCCCGCGACGAGGAGCCACGCGGCGCTGTGCCCGGCGCTCGCGTAGAGGGCGCCGAACGCGGCCGGCCCGGCGCCCGCTCCGACGTAGATGCCGGTCTGGCTGATGCCGCTGGCGCTGCCCGGCGTTTCACGGTTGCTGTCCACGACGGCCAGGTTGAAGAGGCCCGGCCATCCCCAGCCGAGCGTGAAGGCGAGCAGCGTCCCGGCCACGAAGCTCGGCACCACCTCGGTGGCCATCAGCGCGAAGCCGACCGAGCCGAGCGCCAGCAGCACGACGACGGTGCCGAGCCCGTAGTCGCGCCGGCGGTCCGCCCGCGCGCCGAGCATCACGCGCACCGCGAGGCTCAGCCCGCTGCTGATCGCGGCCAGCAGGCCCGCCGTGCCCTCCGCGATGCCCACGTCGACGGCCGAGGCGACGAGATACGCGCCGAGCGCGCTCGGCCCCGCCGTGGCAAGGGCCGCTCCGATGGCGGTTAACACGAGCGCGCGCGACGGCCGCCGCGACGCCGGGCGCCGCGACACGTGCACGGAATCGCTCCGTCGCAGCGCCAAGCCGATCGCCAACGGCCCGAGCGCGCAGAGCGCAAAGGTGGCTCGCCAGCCGAGCGGGATCGCCAGCACGGGAAGCGCCAGGCCGCTCACGAGGATTGCTGCCGGGATGCCCGACTGCTTGATGCCGAAGCCGAGTCCCTGTCGGTCCTGCGGGACCTCCTCGGAGACGAACAGGTTGATGGCGGGCTGGCAGACGGAGTTCGAGACGCCGGCCACCGCGAGCAGGAGCAGCAGCACGACCAGCGAGCTGGCCAGCACGGGGGCGGCGAGCAGGCATACCGCGGTCACGAGCACGCACCAGCGCATGGCCCGGACGGCGCCGACGTGATCCGCCAGCCGGCCGCCCCACCCAGCCGTGAGCGCCCCGGCGAGGAAGAAGACCGAGACCCCCGCCGCCACGGCCTCCACGCGCACGTCGAGGTCGGAGCGGATCTGGAGCGCGAGGGCGCCGACCAGGAAGCCCGGCAGGACGCTCGCCGCGCCTGTGGCGACCGAGAGGCCTAGCCGCGCTGCCACTCGACCGGGCCGGCCGTGAGCACGTGGCTGCCGAGCGGGCGTCCCAAGATGCGTTCGACCTCGCGCGCAGCAGCTATCACCCGCGCCAGGTCAACCCCGGTCACGTAACCCATCTCGTGAAGCATCGAGACGAGATCCTCGGTGGCGATGTTTCCGGTCGCGCCCGGTGGCACCGGACAGCCGCCGAGCTCCCCGAACGAGCTCTCAAACGACCGGACCCCCGCCCGCAGAGCCGCCACCACGTTGGCCAATCCCTGGCCCCTCGTGTTGTGGAAGTGCCCGGTCAGCTCAACGCCAAGATCGAGGCCGTCGAAGAACCGCTCGACCTGCACCGGATTGGCCATCCCGGTCGTATCGCCAAAGGCGATCTCCTCACACCCAGCCGCCACGAGCCGCCGCGCGATCTCCAAGACCCGCTCGCGCGGCACCTCGCCCTCGTAGGGGCAGCCGAAGGCCACGGAGATCACGCCCTCGCAGCGCAGGCCCTCGTCACGGGCGCGCGCGACCACCCGCTCCAGCCCCGAGAGCGACTCCTCGATCGAGCGGTTCACGTTCTTGCGGTTGTGCGTCTCCGAGGCCGAGAGGAACAGGTTCACCTCGTCGAAGCGGTCTCTCAGCTCGAGCGCGTTGTCGAGCCCGCGCTCGTTCGGGATCAGGACCGTGACCGCCAGGTCGTCCGGAATCTCCGCGCGCCGCAGCACCTCGGCGCCGTCCGCCAGCTGCGGGATCACGTCGGCGCGCACGAAGCTCGTGACCTCCAGCCGCGGAACGCCGGTGCGCGCGAGCATCTCCACGAGCCGGACCTTGTCGTCCGTGGAGATGATCTCGGGCTCGTTCTGGAAGCCGTCCCGCGGGCCGACCTCGCGAATCCGCACTTGTTCGGCCACGCTCAGATTCTGGCAAGACCGCCGCTCACGCCGAGCGACTGGCCCGTCACGTACGAGGCGTCGTCAGAGGCGAGGAACGCGATCGCGGCGGCCACCTCGTCGGGATGGCCGAGCCGGCGCAGGTTCGTCGAGCCGATCATCGTGTCGACGATGCGCCGCCCCATATCGCCGAGCTGCTCGGGCGCCGCCATCAGCAGCGGGGTCTCGATCGGGCCCGGCGCCACGGCGTTCGAGGTGATCCCGTAGCGGCCGTTCTCGATCGCGATCGCCTTCGTGAACCCGAGCACGCCGCCCTTGGCGGCGGAGTAGACGGCGGAGCCGCTCGATCCCACGCGGCCGGCCTCGGAGGACACGTTCACGATCCGCCCGCGGCGGCGCTCCTGCATGCCCGGCAGCACCGCGTGCGTGCAGGCGATCACACCCACGAGGTTCACCGCGAGCACGCGCTGCCAGAGCGCCTCGTCCGTGTCCGTGAACCAGCTCCACTCGTCGTAGCCGGCGTTGTTCACGAGCACGTCCACGGGCCCGAGCTCGCGCTCCGCGCCCTCCACCGCCGCGCGCACCGAGTCGGTCGAGCGCACGTCGAGCTCGAAGGCCGCGCCGTCAACCTCGTCGGCGATTCCTCGGGCGCCGTCGAGGTTCACGTCCGTCACGGCCACGCGGGCGCCCTCGGCGGCCAGCCGCCGGCAGGTGGCGGCGCCGATGCCGGACGCGCCTCCGGTCACGAGTGCTGTTCGGTCAGCGAGTCGCATCGGGCGGGCTCGGCAGACTACTCGCAATGGAGTCGGTGGTGGTGATGTCCGGCGGGAGCGGCGGAGCGAAGCTCGCGCGGGGGCTCGCCGACGCGTGCGACCAGCTCACGGTCGTGGCCAACACCGGCGACGACGTGGAGATGTACGGCGTGCACGTGTCCCCGGACCCGGACCTCGTGACCTACTGGCTCGCGGACGAGATCGACGAGCGCGGCTGGGGGTTGAGGGACGACAGCTGGCAGGTGATGGACGCGCTCGAGCGCGCCGGGCGAGATCCCTGGTTCCGCCTGGGCGACCGCGACCTCGCGATGTGCATGCTGCGGACCGAGCGCCTGCGCACGGGTCACACGCTCACCGAGGCGCACCAGCACGTCGTGGACGCGATGGGCGTGAGCGCGCGCGTGCTGCCGATGAGCGACCAGCAGGTCTCGACCTGGGTCGGCGCTCGAGGGCGCGTGCTCCCCTTTCAGGAGTTCATGATCGTCGAGCGCGCCGAGGGGCCGATCGACGCGGTCGAGCTGCGCGGCCTGGAGCGCGCGCACCCGTCCGATGCCGTGCTTCAGGCGATCGCGGGGGCCGAGGCGATCGTGATCGGCCCGTCGAATCCGGTCATCTCGATCGGGCCGATCCTCGCGCTGCCGGGCATGCGCGAGGCGCTGCGGGCGGCCCCGGCGCCGGTCGTGGCCGTGAGCCCGTTCGTGGGCGGCGGCTCGCTGAAGGGACCGACCGTGGCGTTCTGCGAGCAGGCGGGCATCGAGCCGACCGCCGCGGGCGTCGCGCGCGCCTACGCCGAGGTGATCGACGGCGTCGTGGCCGACGAGGCGGTGGAGGGCGTGCCTGGGCAGGTCACGGACACGCTGATGGAGACCGCCGAGGACCGCGCCCGCGTCGCGAGCGAGGTCGTGGACTTCGCGGCATCACTCAACGGTTGAGATGTACGCTGCGCGGCACGGCACGCACGATCGCCATCCTCCCGGTCAAGAGCTTCGGCGCTGCGAAGCAGCGCCTGGCTGACATGCTCGGTGCGGGCTCGCGGCAGGCGCTCGCCCAGGCGATGTTCAGCGACGTGCTCAGCACGCTGCGCCGCGTACCGGGCCTCGACGAGATCGCGGTGGTCACCGGCGACCGGGCGGCGGAGTCAGCCGCATCTGGCGGGCGCGTGACCGTGCTCCACGACAGCGCGCAGACCGGCCAGTCGAATGCCGCCCTGATCGGAATCCGGCACGCTCTCGAGGCGGGTTGCGACCGCGCCGTGCTCGTGCCGGGCGACACGCCGCTGCTCGAGCCGGATGAGGTCGCCCGCCTGATCGGCGGCGCGCGTGGCGTGGTGATCGTCCCCGACCGTCACGGGACGGGCACGAACGCCCTCGTGCTCTGGCCCCCTGATGCGATTGAGCCCAGCTTCGGGCCCGATAGCTTCGCGCGCCATCTGGCGGCGGCGGAGGCGGCGGGCGTACCCCACCGGCCGGAGCAGGTGCCGGGCCTGGCCCTCGACGTGGACACACCCGACGACCTTGCCGAGCTGGCGGCGGCGCTCGAGGCCCGGCGCGGCCACGCGCCGTCCACGCGCGGGGCCCTGAACCAGCTCGAGCGTGCCGGAGCATGGACGTCCGGCGTGCGGGCCTCGGCCTGACCGCCCTCAGCGTCACGCCGCTCGCCGCGCTGCCGCCCGTCCGGCCGGGTGACGACCTCGCGGGCCTGGTGGCGGCGGCCGCCCCGAACGACCTCAGCGACGGCGACGTGCTGGTGCTGGCCCACAAGGTGGTCTCGAAGGCCGAGGGCCGGGTCCGCCGCCTCGAAGCGATCGACCCCGGCGAGCGGGCTCGCGAGCTTGCGCGCGAGCACGACAAGGACGCGCGGCTCGTTCAGGCCGTGCTGGACGAGTCGGCGGAGCTGCTGAGAGCGGTCGACGGCACGCTCATCTGCGTGACCCACCACGGCTTCGTCTGCGCGAACGCCGGTGTGGACCAGTCGAACGCGTCGGCGGAGGGCGGCGAGCTCGTGCTGCTCCCGGAGGACCCGGACCGCTCTGCGGCGCGCCTGCGCGGCGGCATCGGCGAGGCGCTCGGCGTGCGGCCGGCGGTGGTGATCGCCGACTCCTTCGGGCGCGCCTGGCGGCTGGGGCAGACGGACGTGGCGATCGGCGCGGCCGGGCTCGTGCCGCTGGACCAGTGGATCGGGCGGCCCGACGCGTTCGGGCGCGAGCTGCGGGTGACCTCGATCGCCGTGGCCGACTGCGTCGCGGCGGCCGCTGACCTGGCGCGCGCGAAGGACTCGCTGGAGCCGGTGGTGCTGGTGCGCGGCCTCGAGCGCTTCGTCACGGGCGAGGACGGACCCGGTGCCGGCGCGCTGAAGCGGCCGCCCGAGCAGGACCTGTTCCGCTAGCCGCCTATAGGCGCGCGTGGATTCGAGCCCCAGAAGATCTGCGTCCCGACCATCCCGACCAGATGGACCATGACGGTGTTGAGGACCATCGACTTCGCCGTGGCGGTGCCCACGCCGACCGGCCCGCCGCTCGCGGTGTAGCCGTAGTAGCAGCCCACCAGCACGATCACGGTGGCCATCGCCATGCCCTTGATCAGGCTGTAGAACAGGTCGGGCGGGTTCTGGAACATCCAGAAGATCAGGAAGAAGCCGCCCGACGATGTCTCGCCCACCTGCTGCACGACGGCGACGTACGAGGCGAGGTAGCCGGCCCCCACCGCGACGACGTAGATGAACGGCAGCACCATCCACGCCGCGAACAGGCGCGTGGCGCACAGGAACAGCAGCGAGTCGATCCCCATCACCTCGAGGGCATCGATCTCGTCGGAGATCCGCATCGCGCCGATCTCGGCCACGAGCCCGGTGCCGACCTTCGCCGACATCATGTAGCCGAAGGCGTAGGGCATGATCTCGCGCAGGTCGCACCAGGCGCTGAAGACGCCCGCGTAGGCGGGCGCCCCGGTGGAGCGGCTGAAGTAGGCGCCCTCGATCCCGCACTGGAGCCCGAGGATGAACGCGAGCCCCCAGATCACGAGTGCCGAGCCGAGGATCAGAATTCCGGCCTGGCGCAGGGTCTCGCCGAAGAAGCGCAGCACCCGCCCGCCGAACACGCCGCTGAGCACGCGGCCGCTGAACTTGGCGATCTCGCCGAACGCCGCGACCCACTCGCGCGGCGTGGCGGTCAGCTCTCTTACAGCGGGTTGACGAGCCACATCTCGCTGAAGAAGAAGAACCAGATCGCCATCAGCACGAGCGCGGCCGTGGCCGAGAGGGTCATCGCCACGTCGATGAGCGCGCGCGGCGCGCGCGCCCGGCGAACGCGGTTGCGCTCGTCGCTCGAGCTGACGAGCCACGCCGAGCGGCGATGTCCGCCCGGGGCGTCGGCACCGCGGCTGCGCTCGTACATGTCGTTCACCCGGTAGAGCAGCCAGGCGAAGGCCGTCATCGCGAGCGGGATCCCGCCGAGCGTCGCGAACAGGAAGCCCTGTGCGGTGGTTGTCAGCTCGCCCGCCAGCCATAGGCCGCCGAACGGGATGCCGATCCACAGTGCGGCGCTTCCCAGCACGATCGCGACGCCGAGCAGCGCCCTCACCGCGCCCGCCACTGAAGTCCGCTCGTCATGCGACTGTGCCAGCACAGTGCGCACACAGTATCACTGCTGTGCTGGTACAGTTCCACACGCGAGATGGGTGGCGCACTCGACCTACGCATTGACCGGGATGGCGACCTCCCGCTCGGCGCCCAACTTGCCGATCGTATCCGCGCCGCCGTCCACAGCGGCCGGCTAAGCCCCGGCGACCGGCTTCCGAGCGTCCGCGAGCTGGCCGCGGGGGCGGGCGTGAACGTGAACACCGCGCGCGCGGTCTACGCGCGCCTCGAGTCCGAGGGCGTCGCGCGCAGCGAGCACGGCCGGGGAACCTTCGTCGCCACGGGCGCGCCGCCTGGCGAGGCCGCGCTGCGACGCGATTTGCGCCGGCAGATCGCTCAGCTGGAGGCGGCGCTGGTGAGGCTCCCGCCGCCCCCCGAGCCGACCGAGGCCAGCCCGCCCGCCGGCGCCGCGCTGCTCTCGACGGCGGACCTCGAGGCGATCCGCGACCGGCTCCTGGAACGCCTCGACCAGCTCGACGCTCAGCGCGCCGAGGTGCTGCAGAGGCTCGAGGCGCTCGACGCCGAACAGCCGGCGTCCGACGAACCAGCGAGGGCGCCCGCCCCGCGCCGCTCCACGCCGAGCCTGGCCGGCGCGCGTATTCGCTGGGTCGGCGCCTAGCTCCGCACGAACGGATCCGGCGCGCCGAGCTCCGTGAAGTCCCTCACCGAGTAGGGCTGACCGGGCACCCCGCCCACCACGAGCACGCGCATGCCGGAGTCGCCGGGGTAGAGCTTGCGCTTCGTGCCGGCCGAGACCCGCACCATCGTCTCGGGGTCGAGCGCAATCCGCTCGCCCTCGATGTCGATCTCGCCGTCCCCGCGCATCGTCACGTAGACCTCCTCCTGCCCGTCCTGGGAGTGGTCGTGCTCGGGATAGCCGTCCACGTTCGGCGGGAAGTCGATCACCTGGATGCCGAAGGAGGTGATCCCGAGCTCCGCTCGCGCCTTCTTGAACGAGCCCCGGACGATCGCCTCCATGTCGTCGATTCGCCTGACCGCGTAGTCCGCCATGCTGTGTTCTCCTTGGAGAGTGAGTAGCGTGATGCAACCCTACCGCCTCAACATCCTGAAGGGAATCCTCGCCTTCAGCGTCCTGTCCACCGCGGCCCACTACTCGCACAACTACGTCGAGATGGACAGCTATCCGGGCGGCGGGCCGGTGGTGCAGGTGCTGATCGTCCTGTCCTGGCCGCTGCTCACCGCGATCGGGCTGTACGGGTACCGGCTCTACGCGCAGGGCCGCTACCGCGACGCCCACGTGCATCTGCTGATCTACTCGCTCACGGGGCTGATCACGCCGCTGCACTTCGTGTACGGCTCGCCCGACATCCCGGCGTTCTGGTACGCCACGATCTTCACCGACTTCCTCGCCGGTGCGTCGATCGTGGCGTTCGTGGTCTGGTCGGCTAGCCGACGGGCTCCGCGCCGCCTACGCCCTTCTTCCCAGGCGTGATGACGAGGTTGAAGTAGAGGAAGCCTGCGACCAGCGCGCCGAGCACGGGCGCCGCCACGTAGACCAGCAGGAAGTCGGCGGCGCCGCCGCTCCACTCGCCCGACACGATGGCCGGCCCGAAGCTGCGCGCGGGGTTGAAGCCGGCGCCCGTGAGCGGCGCCAGGACCATCACGCCCATGCCTAGTGCCGCGCCGATGGCGAGAGCGGCCCACTCCTTCGTCGCGCGCGGATTCACGGCCACGCCCACGATCACCCAGACCAGGAAGAAGGTGCCGAGCGCCTCGACGATCATGCCCGGGAAGATGTCCCCATTCAGGCGGTCCGACACCGCCGTGACTCCGTAGTTGACCACCTTGCCCTCGTCCTCGAGCAGACCCTTGGTGAGCAGGGCGCCGGCCACGCCGCCGGCGAGCTGGGCCACGATGTAGATGAGCGCGTCGGGCGGCTTGATCTGGCGCAGGGCAGTCATCACGACCGTGACCGCCGGGTTGAAGTGGGCGCCCGAGATGAGCCCCAGCGTCTGGATCAGCCCGAACAGCAGGAAGGCGTGCACGAGGCCGATGACCGAGAAGTCGGTGAACCGCGCGGGGTCGGGGGACACGTAGAGCGAGACGACCGCGGTGATGAAGAACACGAGCAACAGCGTTCCGACGAACTCGGCGATATAGGCCGCGGGCCCACGGTCCTGCACTTCGGTCACCTCCGGAGCGGAATTCATGGTGGTCAGCCGTACTGTTCGCCGCCGTGCGGAGATTCCTTTCCCTACTTGCCCTGCTCGCGTGCCTCGCCGGCTGCGGTGGCGACGACGGCGGGGGCAGCCCACAGCGCGGCACGCTTGCGCTCGATTTCCAGCCGAACCCGGTTCACGCCGGGATCTACGCGGCCGACAACATCAGCATCCGCGTGCCCTCCGCGAGCACCGACTCGCTGAAGCTCCTGGCGGCCGGGCGCGCGGACATGTCGGTGGTGGACATCCATGACCTCGGGCTCGCGCGCGAGCGCGGCGCCGACATCGTCGGCGTCGGGGCGCTGGTGCAGCGCCCGCTCGCTGCGGTAATCGCCCGCGGCTCGGACGTGCGCCGCCCGCGCGACCTGGAGGGACGGCGCGTGGGCGTGACGGGCCTGCCCTCGGACGACGCTGTCCTGCGCGCGGTGGTCGAGCAGGACGGCGGCAGCTTCGAGCGGGTGCGGCGCGTGACGATCGGCTTCTCGGCCGTGCCAAGCCTGATCACCGGGCGGGTGGACGCGGTCGTGTCGTTCTGGAACGCCGAGGGCGTCGCGCTACGCGAGCGCGGCGTTCAGACTCGGGAGTTCCGCGTGGACGCCTACGGGGCGCCGAGCTACCCCGAGCTGGTGCTGGCCGTGACCCGCGAGACGCTCAACGAGCGCGGCGAGCTGGTCGACTCGATGCTGGCCGAGCTCGCGCGCGGCACCCGCGCCGCGCTTCGGCATCGCGACGCGACGATCGAGGAGCTCGTGCAGGTGTCCGGCGCCGACGAGCCGCTCGTGCGCGCGCAGTTCGAGGCGGTGGCGCCCGCGCTGCCGCCGCCGCTGCGGCTCGACCGCGAGGCGCTCGAGGGCTGGGCGCGCTTCGACGCGCGCTTCGGGATCCTGCGCAGCCCGCCCGACGTGACGCGCGCGTTCAGACTGCGCTAGAGCATCGACTCCACGAGCGCTGCCGCCTCGCGCGCCATCCGCGAGCGCGGCACGACCCGCTCGAAGCCCGCCGCCTCGGCGCGCTGGCGCACGTCCTGCTCGACGTGCGAGTAGAACCCGAGCCGCGGCAGGCCCGCCTCCGCCGACTGCTCGATCCGCGTGTCGGGCTCGTCCGTCAGGTCCACCACCAGCAGCTCAGCGTCGTCGCCGGGACCAACCGGCTCGTGTCCCGCCGCGCGCAGCGCTCCTTGGAGCTTCGAGCCGAAGAGCAGGTCGGGGCAGAGCAGCGCGACTCGCGCCATGATCAGCGCGCGCGCGGTGCGCGCGAGCACCCCGAGTTCACTGCGCGCGGCGGCGGTTGAACTCCTGGCGCACCGACTCGGGACGACCCCACATCTGCACGACCTCCACGCGCCCGGAGCGCGCCTCGCGCAGCACGAGCTCGCCCTCGATTCCCTCCGCGTCGAGCAGCGCGAGCGTGCCGCGCACGGTCTCGGGTGCCGCGGCGTGTCCGAACGTGTGCGCCGAGCGAAGTCGCCAGTGCCAGTCGTGCTCGGAGTACGGCATCGCGTTGATCTGCACGAGCAGCGTGGCGGCGTCGATGTAGCGATCCTCGTCCGCGATCCGAAGGTCCAGCTCCAGATGCGTCCAGTCCGGCGGGAGCGAGTCGATCACTGCCTGGAAGTCCGCGGCGAGTCCCATCGCCGAGGAACCTTACCCCGCCGGGTCTACGCGCATCGCGCGTGCGAGCAGGTCGCCGAGCGCGTGGTCGCGCCCGTTCGCCCGGACCGTGAGCGGGCCGCCGAACGGCTCGCGGCCGACCAGCTCGAGCTCGTCGCCCGGTGCGATCCCGCGCTCGGAGAGGTAGCGGAGCATCTCGGGGTTCGAGTCCGACACGCGCGAGAACACGCCCCGCTCGCCAGGCCGCAGCTCGGAGAGCGCGCGCGTGGGCGCCTCGTCGATCTCGCCGTCGAGCGTGGGGATCGGGTCGCCGTGCGGGTCGTGCGTCGGGTTGCCGAGCTTCGCCGCGATCAGCTCGGACAGCTCCGGGGAGATCGCGTGCTCGAGCTTCTCGGCCTCCTCGTGCACGCGGTCCCACGACATGCCGAGCGCCTCGGCCAGGTAGAGCTCGAGCAGGCGGTGGTGGCGCAGCACCTCGAGTGCCACGCGCTCGCCCGCCCTGGTGAGCTGCACGCCGTGGTAGGGCTCGCGCGACACCAGGCCGAGCGACTCGAGCCGCTTCACCATCGCGGACGCCGACGCGGGCGACACGTCGAGTCGCTCGGCGATCGCCGAGGTCGAGACCGGCGCGTCGGTCCGCTGGCCGATCGACCAGATCGCCTTCGCGTAGTCCTGGACGGCGTTCGAGATCTCGGTCGCGTCGCTGCGCGTGGCGGCCATCAGAGCGAAACCATCAGCCCGGTCAGGTACATCACGGCAAGCCCGGTGAGCAGGCCGGCCACGGCCAGCGGGTGCAGCAGGCGCCCGGCGCCGTCGCGGATCG
>DASUQG010000087.1:0-3067 GCA_036280695.1 Thermoleophilaceae bacterium | reverse complement strand
GGCCGGCGGCGTCGCGGTGGTCAAGGTCGGCGCTGCCACCGAGACCGAGATGAAGGAGAAGAAGCACCGCGTCGAGGACGCGCTGCAGGCCACCCGCGCGGCCCTCGAGGAGGGCATCGTGCCGGGCGGCGGCGTGGCGCTACTGCGGGCCCAGGACGCCATCAAGCTGGAGGCGTTCGAGGGCGACGAGCGGACGGGCGCGCAGATCGTGTACCGCGCGCTCGAGGAGCCGCTGCGTCAGCTCGCCGACAACGCCGGGCTCGAGGGCTCGGTCGTCGTCAACGAGGTGCGCAACGCCAAGGGCGCCAACCAGGGTCTCAACGTCGACACCGGCGAGATCGTCGACCTCGTCAAGGCCGGCGTGATCGACCCCGCGATGGTCACCCGCTCCGCGCTGCAGAACGCGGCGTCGATCGGCAAGAACATCCTCACCACCGAGGCGATCATTGCCGAGATGCCGGAGCAGAACGGCGGCGGTGGCATGCCGGGCGGCATGGGCGGCATGGACGGAATGATGTAGATAGCAGCCGGGGGCTCACGCCCCCGGTCCCCCGCGGCAACCTGGCCGCGGGTTGGCCTACCGGCCGGAACCGAGTACGGCGGGCATCGAAAGCGGGGTCACACCCAGCTTCTCGATGTCCGCCGTTCCTCGTTCTGAGACCATCGGCTCCTCCAGCAGCTCCGCCTCCTCCCAGGTGGCGAAGACCTTCGGCCCGGCGAGCAGGCGCGCCGCGCGCAGGGTGGCCCGTACGACCGGCAGCGGCAGGTGCACCAGGCGCCTGCGGCGGCCGCTGGCACGCAGCGTCGCTCTGACGATGTCGTCGTAGGAGAGGATCTCGGGCCCGGCCAGGTCGTAGCTCCCGTCCGCTCCGTTTGACAGCGCGGTCATCACGGCGTCCGCCACGTCCTCGGCCCAGATCGGCTCGTAGACCGCGCGGCCGGATCCGGACACCGGCACCGCCGGCAGCCGCGACAGCCGGTCGAGCAGGGTCAGCCAGGGGTCGCCCGGCGTGTAGACGATCGACGGTGCGAAGACGGTCGTCTCGAGTGACGACTCCTCCACGGCCTCCTGTGCGAGCGCCTTGGCGCGGAAGAAGCGCGTGCGCGAGTGATGGCTCGCGCTCATCGCCGAGAAGAACAGGAAGCGCTGCGCACCGGCGCGCTCGGCCGCGCGCACCAACCGCAGCGTTGCGAGCGCGTTCAGCTCCTCGATCGACGCGCGTGGCTGGTCGCGGATCGAGGCCGCCATGTGCACGACCGTGTGGACGCCGCGCAGGGCGTTGCGGAACGAGGGCGGGTCCGCGAGATCGCCAAGGGCGATCTGCACGCGCACGCGCTGGTCGCCCAGGCGGCGCGGGTCGCGCACCAGGGTGCGCACGGGGCGGCCGTCGGTCGTGAGCCGGCGTAGCAGCGCGGAGCCGACGGTGCCCGTCGCCCCCGTCAGCAGGATCACCTCCCAACCACCACCACGCGCCACGGCGAGCGCTCGTTGCGGTGCGACTCGACCCCCTGGAAGCCGGCAGCCTCCATCCAGCTGCGGATCTCGGACGGCGTGAAGTTGCGGCTGTGGCTCCAGGCGTAGAAGAGCAGGCTCGAGATCGCACCGTGCTCGGACACCGGCTCGCCCGGCTCGGGGCGCGCCGAGTCGCCGATCACCATGCAGCCGCCGGGCCGCAGCGCCGCTCTCGCCATCCAGCAGAGCTCGCGGTTGCGCTCCTCGGGCAGGTGGTGGGCGAGGTTGAAGACGGATACCACGTCCTGGCTGTCCGCGTCGCCCAGCCCGATCTCGAACACGTCGCCCTCGCGAAACGAGATCCGGTCGCCGTAGCCCTGCTCCTCGACGATCCGGCGGCCGACCGCCGCGCTCGGCGGCAGGTCCACGACGGTCGAGCGCAGGCCGGGGTGGCGGTCGCACATCGCCATCGAGAACGCCCCGTGCCCGCCGGCCACGTCCACCTGGCTGCGTGGCTCCTCCACCGGCACCAGCGCGGCGTTCGCGGCGTGCTCGGCTCGCGAGATCTCGAACAGGCCGCGGATGTACGCCTCCCAGCGCTCGGCGTCGTCCCGGCGCTGCTCGTGCATCGCGTACGGCCGGCCGGTGCGCACGGCGTCCGGCAGCAGGTCGAGCACCTGCCAGTGCAGGTCGCCCTGGTCGCCCACGAAGGTCGCGATCGACTCGGGGGAGTCGCGCACCAGCAGGCGCTCGGTCACGTCCGTGTTCCGGAAGCGCTCGCCTTCGCGCTCGACGTAGCCCAGAGTCGACAGGGTGGTGAGCAGCGTGTCCGCTCCCAACTCGTCGAGACCGAGCCGTTCGGCGAGCTCGGCCGCCGACGCGCGCGCCTCGTGGAGCGCCTCGAACACTCCGAGCATCGTGGCGCTCGTGAGCGCACGCGCCGATACAAGGGCGGTGAAGCTGTCGGCAAACGGATCGGGCTCCGGCAAGGGGCCAACGGTACAATGCCCGTCCCTCGCGCCCAGGCGCCTTTTGGACACGAGTTAAGGAGACCATGGCCTACGTCATCGCCGAACCGTGCATCGACACCAAGGACAACTCCTGCGTGGAGGTCTGTCCCGTCGACTGCATCCACCCCACCCCCGACGAGCCCGACTACGACCAGGTCAAGCAGCTCTACATCGATCCGGAGGAGTGCATCGACTGCGACGCCTGCGTCGAGGCCTGCCCGGTGGACGCGTGCTTCGCGGAGGACCAGCTGCCCGACGAGTGGCAGCCGTACATCCAGATCAACGCCGACTACTTCAAGCAGTCCGGCTAGGCCATCGGCAGCGCCGTGCCGGTGATCTCCGGCATCGGCGGCCCTGAGGCCGGCTGAAGCACCGCTAGCTCCTGCGGCGTCGCGGCGATGATGCCGCGTGCCGCGTGGTAGAGAGCCTGCGCGGCGGGAGCGTTCGGATCCTCGAGCACGAGCGGCCGCCCCTCGTCGGCGCTCTCCCTCAGCTCCTCCTGGAGCGGGATCTTGCCGAGCAGCGGCACGTCGAGCTCGTCGGCCAGCAGCTGGCCGCCGCCCTCGCCGAAGATCGTGAAGCGCTCGCCGCTGGGCGTCGTGAA
>DASUQG010000086.1:0-6210 GCA_036280695.1 Thermoleophilaceae bacterium | reverse complement strand
CCACCGACACGGAAGGCGGCCCCGGCGACGTGGCCACCGTCGGCGCGCTGTATGTCGCGCTGACCCGCTACGCCGGCGCACAGGCATCGGGGAAGCCCACCGAAGCGATCGCGTTGATCGCGACGCGCGCGGTCCGCTACTCGCGCGGTGAGATCAGCTTCCTCGTCGCGTGCTCGCGGGCTGGGGAGGTGCGGGTCACGCTCGCGGCGGCTCGACGGGATGGGAGTCGTGTGCGCCTCGGAGCGACAACGTTCAGGTGTGGCGGCGACGGCGACGACCAGACCGTCACCGTGCGGCTCTCGGAGGCGGGCCGCCGCCTGGTGGAGAGCTCCACCCGGCTCACGGTCCGAGCGCGGCTCGTCGAGGTTGGGGCCGCCGGCGCCACTCGCCAGTCCTTCGTCCTCCCATGAGCGGCCCGAGCAGCGTGTCCGGATTCCTTCGCGCGCGCAGCGGTGCGTTCAAGGCGACGATCGCGCTCGTTGGTCCCGCCACGGCGATTATCTCCACGCTCCTGGCGCTGAACGTGATCACCCCGTTCGGGGAGGAGGACGCGATCGCAAAGGGCCTCGACGAGACGCGGGCCGCCAGCACGTCCGCCGTCTCGATAGAGCTCGACGTGCGCTCACCCGCGAACGGGTCCAGCCCCACCAGCTTCAGCGCAGAGGGCGAGTTCGACCACGACACGGATCGCGGCCGGCTCTCGTTCGACTTCGGCGAGACGGAGGGCCTCGCGGGCGCGTCGAACGTCGAGGCGATCTTCGCCGGGCGAATCGTCTTCCTCAAGGCGGACCTCCCAGCAGGCGCCACACCGGCGGACAAGCCGTGGCTGCGCATCGACCCGCTCGCCGTGACCGAGCGGCTGCGCGAGCTCCAGGCGTTCGACGAATCGGCTCAGCTCCCGGCCGACTTGTCCTTCCTGGCGAAGACCGACTTCGTCGATCCCTCGCAGGCGCTCGACTACCTCGAGCGCAGCTCGGATCTGGAGGAGGTGGGTGAGCGCACCCTGTTCGGACGCAAGACGACTCTCTACAGCGGCCACTTCACGCAGAACGGCTCCCGCTTCCGAGTCCGGGTGTGGATCGACGAGGACGACCTGATCAGGCGCCTCGAGGTCACTGGCGGCCCCGAGGACATCGCCTACACGGTCCGCTTCAGAGACTTCGACGTCCAGGTGAACGCCGAGCCGCCGCCCCCCGGCCAGGTGGTCGATGCGATGCGCGTGCTGGACGCGCTCTCGGGAGCGACCGGGTCGCCCTAGCCCGCGTCGATCCGCTCGTTGATCATGCGCTGCACCTCGCCGCCGTCGGCGCGGCCCTTGGTCTCGCGCATCACCGCGCCGACGATCGCTCCGATCGCCTGGACCTTGCCGGCGCGGATCTTCTCGACGGCGTCGGGGTTGTCCGCGATCGCCCGCTCCACGATCTGCTCGAGCTCACCGCTCTCGGCGCGGCCGAGCCCCTTCGCCTCCACGACGCTCGCAGGGTCGCCGCCCTCCGCCACCAGCACGTCGAGCACCTCGCGGGCCGCCCCCGCGGAGACCTGCTTCTCCCCCACCATCGCCACGAGGCTCGCCAGCGCGGCGGGCTCGAGCTTCGTGCTGGCGGGGTCGGCGTCGCCGATGCGCGCCGCCAGCTCGTTCGTCATCCAGTTGGCGAGGATGCGCGTGTCACCGTTGTCGCTCGCCGCCACGGCCGACTCGAAGAAGTCGCCGAGCTCCGAGCGGAACGCGAGCAGGCGAGCCGTCTCCGCGGGGAGGGCGAGCTCGCGCTCGAGCCGCTCCGCTCTCGCCGCGGGCAGCTCCGGCAGTGCCGCGCGTGCACGCTCGAGCATCTCCTCGGTCGGCGCGATCGGCACGAGGTCGGGCTCGGGGAAGTAGCGGTAGTCGTGCGCCTCCTCCTTGGAGCGCAGCGTGGTGAGCTGGTCGGTCTGCGGGTCGTAGTGGAGCGTCTCCTGCTCGACGTCGCCGCCCTCGTGCAGGATGCGCTCCTGGCGCTTGATCTCGGCCTCGATGCCGCGCTCCAGGAAGCGGAACGAGTTCATGTTCTTCAGCTCGGTCTTCGTGCCGAGCGTGGCCGTGCCCGCGGGGCGGATCGACACGTTCGCGTCCATCCGCAGCGACCCCTCCTCCATGTTCACGTCGGACACTCCCATGCGCCGCAGCGTGGCCTGGAGCAGGCGCCCGAACTCCGCGGCCTGGCTCGCCGAGGTCAGGTCGGGCTCGGTCACGATCTCCACGAGCGGCGTGCCGCCGCGGTTGAAGTCCACGACGCTGGTGGAGGCGCCGTGGATGCGCCCGGACGAGCCGGCGTGGATCAGCTTGGCCGCGTCCTCCTCCATGTGCACCCGGTGGATGCGCACATCGCCGAGCCGCCCGTTTCGCGCGAGCGGAATGTCGTACTGGCTGATCTGGTAGCCCTTCGGCAGGTCCGGATAGAAGTAGTTCTTGCGGTGGAAGATCGAGCGCGGCGCGATCTCGCACTCGAACGCCATCGCGATCATCAGCGCGTAGTGCACCGCCTCGGCGTTGGTCACCGGCAGCGTGCCGGGGTGGCCGAGGCAGATCGGGCAGACGAGCGTGTTGGGATCCTCGCCGAAGGACAGCGCGCAGCCGCAGAACATCTTCGTCTTGGTGCGCAGCTGGACGTGGATCTCCACGCCTATCACCGGCTCGTAGATGCGGGAATCGGGCTCGGTGATTGGAGTCACCGAACGGGCACCCCCTCGAAGCCGATCGACCTCTCGAGCGCGTGGGCCGCGTCGAGGATGCCCGCCTCGCTGAACGCTGGGCCCGCAATCTGGAAGCCCACGGGCAGCCCCTCGGAAAGGCCGCAGGGGATCGAGATCGCCGGAAGCCCGGCGAGCGGGATCGGCGCCGTGTAGTAGTCGGACAGGTACATCGCCAGCGGATCCGCCGTGCGCTCGCCCAGCCTGAAGGCCACGGTCGCGGAGGTCGGGCTCACGACGAAGTCGACGCTCTCGAAGGCGGCCGCGAAGTCCTGCGCGATTTTGGTGCGCACCTTCTGCGCCGTGCCGTAGTACGCCTCGTAGTAGCCCGACGAGAGCGCGTACGTGCCGATCATGATGCGCCGCCTGACCTCTTCCCCGAAGCCGTCGTGGCGGGTCTGCTCGTACATGGAGGTGAGGTCGCCATTGCCGGAGCGCGGCCCGTAGCGCACGCCGTCGTAGCGGGCGAGGTTGGCGCTCGCCTCGGCGGGCGCGATCACGTAGTACGCCGCGATGCCGTGCCCCGCGTGCGGGAGCTCGATCTCCTGGGTCTCGCCGCCGAGCTCCTCGATCCTCGCGAGCGTGGCGTTCACGGCTTCGCCCACCCCGGGCTCGAGCCCCGGCTCCTCCATCCCCCACACGCCGAAGCGCAGTCCGTCGAGGCGCTCGGCGCTGGGCAGCGGAAGGTCGCCGGCGATCCCGAGCGAGGTCGAATCGCACGGATCGCGGCCCTGGAGGTGGCTCAATAGGATCGCGGCGTCGGTCACGTCGCGTGTCAACGGCCCGCACTGGTCGAGCGACGATGCGAAGGCGATCATCCCGTAGCGGCTGACCGCGCCGTAGGTGGGCTTCAGCCCGACGATCCCGCACAGCGAGGCCGGCTGGCGGATCGAGCCGCCGGTGTCGGTGCCGATCGCCCAGGGAGCCGTCCCGGCCGCGACGGCCGCGGCGCTCCCGCCGCTCGACCCGCCCGGGACGCGCTCGCGGTCCCACGGGTTCTGCACTGGGCCGTAGCCGGAGTTCTCGTTCGAGGAGCCCATGGCGAACTCGTCCTGGTTCGTCTTGCCGAGCACCCGCGCGCCCGCCTCCTGGAGCTTGCGCACGCTGGTGGCGGTGTAGGGCGGCCGGTAGCCCTCGAGGATGCGCGAGCCGGCCGTGCTCGGCACGCCCTCGACGCAAAAGAGGTCCTTCACGGCGATCGGCGGCAGCGTGCCGGCGTCGTCGGGCGCCTCGTCGGGCACCCACAGGTAGGAGCCGAGGTCGTCGCCAGCGGCCCGCTCGCGCCAGAACTCGAACAGCTCTGCCGAGGAGATCTCGCCGGCCGCGATGCGCTCCGCCTGCTGCGCGGCGGTGAGGTTGAGCAGCTCGTCGCTCACGTGGCACCCGGGCTCGGGACCCGAAAGCCGCCCTCGGCGGCGTCCGGTGCCTGCTCCAGCGCCTGCTCGCGCGTGAGGCCCGGGCGCGGCACGTCCTCGCGCAGGACGTTGGTGAGGTCGACCACGTGCGAGGTGGGCTCGACTCCCTCGAGGTCGAGCTCGTTCATCGTCTCCACGTGCGCGAGGATCGTGGAGAGCTCGCCGGCCATGCGATCGACCTCGTCGTCGGTGAGCTTGAGGCGCGCGAGCTTCGCGACGTGAAGGACCTGGTCCCTGTCGATCATCGGGGCGATTGTAGGTTGTGCCCGTGGCGAGACGGGTGGTCGACGACGACATGCGCCGCTACTACGACCAGCGCGCCCACGAGTACGACGATTGGTGGCTCGGCAGGGGCCTGTTCGCGGGGCGGCCACGGCCCGGCTGGTCGGAGGAGGTGGAGCAGCTCATGGCGGTGATCCGTGGGCTCGAGCCCGTGCGGACGCTCGACGTGGCGTGCGGCACCGGTCTGCTCACCAGCCAGCTCCCGGGCGAGGTTGTGGCCGAGCCGGGCGGCGGGACCGTGCTGCACAGCGGGCGCTGGTTCGTGGCAGTGGCGGCCTAGCCGAACTGCGAGCGGCTGATCACGCGACGCTCGTGGGTGCCCACGCCGATGGTGCGCTCGCCCTCGCGCACCTCCACGTCGAAGCGCAGCTTGCGGCCGTCCTCGACCTCGCGCAGCTTCGCGGTGACCGTGCAGGCGGCGCCCTCCGGCGCTGCGGCCACGTGCTTGACGCAGACCTCGAAGCCCACGGTCGCCTGGCCCTCCTCGAGGTTCTCGAGGCTGAGCGTCGTGGCGCAGCGCTCGATCATGCCGATCATCGCCGGGGTCGAGAGAACCTTCACCGGAAGCGTGCCTCGCACGTCCGTGAGCAGGCGGCCCTCGGCGGTGAACTCGTCGGTGCGCTCGATGCCCGGCTCGAGGGTCATGTGGCGGGATGCGGCTCGCTCGGCTCGCGCCGCGGTGCTTCGCGCAGCGAGGTTGCGCACGCGAACGCCATAACTCCCAGCACGCCGAGCGCCAGCGGGGCGCCGATCTTGACGGTCGTCAGGTCGTCGAACCCGGGTTCCTGGATGATCCGGTAGAGCACCAGAAGCGCGGTGATGCATGCGGCGAGGCCCGCGATCCCGAAAGCCCCGAGGCCGTCGGACCCGCGACCGCTCGCGCGCCAGAATGCGGCGCCCACGCCGAGGGCGCTGGTGGCGAGCAGGGAGATGAGGATGATGCGGTCGATCAGGCCGTCCTCCTGCCAGGCGTTGCGCTCCTGCGACTCCGCAAGCGCGCCGGCGTCCTCCTCGACCTCGCGCTCGGCCTGCCCCTGGCTGCCGCCCGCGTTCTCCTGGATCTGACGCGCCTCCTCACCGCGCGTCGTGCTGTACCAGTCGGGCGCCGTGGTGAACAGCAGCGCGAGCGCCGCCACGAACACCACCCAGTCGGCCGGCCGCAGCCGTGCGAAGGTCACGGCCCGCCCTCCGGACGGGGCGCCTGGAGCGTCTCGATCTCCGGTTGCGCCGCCACCGGCACGCCCGTCAGGTCGGTGTGACGGTCCTCGCGCGTGAGCCGCTCGTCGCGCATGGCGATAAGCCCGCCGACCACGACGCCGAGCGTGCAGAGGAGCGCGACCCAGAGCCCCCACTCGCGCTCGCTCGACCAGTCGGGCATGTTCAAGACTCGGATCAGGACCAGCACCACCGCGAACAGGGCGACGAGCGTCGTCAGCGCCTGCAGCGCGAGCGGGACGGCCGGCACGCGCTGGGTCGCTGTGACCACCGGGATCGCGAGCGCCGCGAGCGCCACGAGCGCGAGCACGACGTCGAGCGCGCCGAGCGACTGCCAGCCCGTCCGGGAGCCCGCCTCGTCGCCGTACCAGGGCAGGAACAGCGCCACGAGCAGCGCCAGTCCCGAGAGGCCGGCGATCCACTCACCCGCGCGCAGCCTTCGCAGATCCATGCGGCGGGAGCGTACCGGCGCGGGGCGGTCCCGGCGCCGCCGTCCCCGCGCCGAGCGCGCGGCGGGGACGGCGGCCGGGATGGTGCGCCGCGGCCGGGGGGAGCGGCCGGGGCGCGGTTTGCT
>DASUQG010000085.1:0-22170 GCA_036280695.1 Thermoleophilaceae bacterium | reverse complement strand
GGCGCTGTTCAGCGCCAACTCCGAGGGCGCCTGCCCCAACTGCAACGGCGCCGGCGTCATCTACACCGACCTGGCGATGATGGCCGGCGTCGCCACCACCTGCGAGGAGTGCGAGGGGAAGCGGTTCCAGGCATCGGTGCTGGACCACCACCTCGGCGGCCGCGACATCAGCGAGGTGCTCGCGATGTCGGTGACCGAGGCCGAGGAGTTCTTGGGCGACGGCGAGGCGCACACCCCGGCCGCGCACAAGATCCTCGTGCGGCTCGCCGACGTCGGGCTCGGCTACCTCAGCCTCGGCCAGCCGCTCACCACGCTGTCCGGCGGCGAGCGGCAGCGGCTCAAGCTGGCCACCCGCATGGGCGAGAAGGGTGGGGTCTACGTCCTCGACGAGCCGACCACCGGCCTCCACCTCGCCGACGTCGAGCAGCTGCTCGGCCTGCTCGACCGGCTAGTCGATTCCGGCAAGTCGGTGATCGTCATCGAGCACCACCAGGGGGTAATGGCGCACGCCGACTGGATCATCGATCTCGGCCCCGGCGCCGGCCACGACGGCGGCCGGATCGTCTTCGAGGGCACCCCCGCCGACCTAGTCGCCGCCCGCTCCACCCTCACCGGCGAGCACCTCGCCGCGTACGTCGGCAGCTGAACGATGTCGCTGCATCTCTTCGCGGGTCTGCGCGTGCGTGACTTCGAGGCGGCACGATCGTGGTACGAGCGGTTGCTCGGCGAGCCGGCATTCTTCCCCCACGCCACCGAGGCGGTGTGGACGCTGGCCGACGACCGGTCGGTATACGTCGTGGAGCACGCCGAGGGCGCAGGCAACTCGGTGGTCACGATCTTCGTCGACGATCTCGACGCTCACGTGGCGGCCATCGCAGCACGGGGACTCGAGCCCGACGAGCGCCTCACGTATTCCAACGGCGTACGCAAGGCGCACTACCACGACGCCGACGGCAACGAAGTGGCCTTCGGCGGCCCGCCCGCTTGATCTACTCGCCCGCGGCCTCCACGAGTGCGGCGGCGAGCTTCACCGCATCGGAGCGCCCGATGTGGTTGGTCGAGAGCGAGTGCCAGGTCGAGAAGGCGAGAGCGTGGCGCAAGGCTCCGTCGACGAGCTTACGCCGCCGGCCACGGATATTGCGGCCGGCTATGAGGATCTCGGCGGCTTCTTCGAGGTACGCCTGCAGGGGGGCCATGGCGTCGCGGGCGAAGTCGACGACCTCGGCGTCACGGAGCGCGTTGCTGAACATCGGCTCGGTGCGCTCGTAGTAGGCATAGAGCTCGTCCAGGGCTCGCCCGAGTCGCTGCTGCGGATCGCGAATCTCGCGCCAGTTGCCGAGATCGGGCCACGGGTTGGCGGTGAAGTAGTCGGTTGAGCAAGCCGCGAACAGATCGGCCTCATTGGGGAAATGGCGGTAGAGGGTGCGCCGCTCGACGCCCGCCCGTTCGGCGACCGCGCTCAGCGTGGTGCGGGACGGCCCGACGCTTCCATGCAGTTCGATCGCCGCCTCGGTGATCCGCCGGCGCGTCTCACCCATCTGCTCGGCACGCTTCTTCAGCTCGTATTTTCGCTTGGTGGGCATTTCGTGACTCACAATCGTGTCATCAATCTTGCCATATCGCTTGTCGTGGTGTACGGTGGCATTTCGTGACTCACCACTGTATATCGAAAGGAGACCACATGTCCACCGCAACGCCTGAGAAGGTGCTCGAGTCCGTCGTCACCGGTATCAACACCGGGGATCTCGAGAGCCTCATGCCGCTGTACGAGCGCGAGGCGGCGTTCGCAGCGGAGCCAGGGACCCTCGCTCATGGCGCACCCGGGGTCGGCGAAGCGCTGACCGGCTTCATCTCGATGAACGGCGAGCTCGACCTCGAGGTGACACGGGTACTCGAGGTCGACGACCTCGCCCTCGTGGTCGGCGAGTGGTCGTTCAACGGCACGGGCCCGGACGGCGAACCGGTGCGGCTGGCGGCAAGGAACGCGGACGTCCTGCGCCGTCAGGCCGACGGCAGCTGGCGCTTCGTGATCGACAACCCGTGGGGGACCGCCTGACGAGCGCGGTCAGTGCGGCGCCGGGATCATCGGGCCCTCATCGGATTCGGGTTCCGGCGCCGCGCGCGTCTGGATGACGATTGCTGCGATCACGATTGCCCCGCCGACGAGCGTGAGGGTGCTGGGCCGCTCGTCGAGCGCCACCCACACCCACACCGGACCGAGAACCACCTCGAGCAGCGTGATGAGGCCCGCCTGCGCGGCGGGGATCAGGCGTGCCCCGACGGTGAACAGGACGAAGCCGACCCCGATCTGACCGATGCCGAGCGCGGCCAGCCAGAGGGCGTCGTTGCCGCCGACCTCGCCTGGGCTGGCGAAGGGAAGGAAGGCCGCGACCAGGATCGCCTGCGAGAAGCAGGCGGCCGGCACCATCGAGACGTCGTGGCGCCAACGCGTGATCACGATCACGAGGGCGAAGGCGAGCGCAGCAAGGAACGACAGGCCGTCGCCCGCGAGGCTGCCCTCGCCCGGGTCTCCAAGCATGAGCGTGAGGCCGGCCAGCGCGACAACCATCGCCACGACGGTGCGCCGCGTGAACGGCTCGCCGAGCGTGACGCGGGCGAGCAACGCCGCCAGCACGGGGGCCACTGCCAGGATGAACAGGACGCGTGCGACGCTCGTGTGGTTGAGGGCGGAGATGAAGCTGCCCGACGCGGTCGCCACGCACAGCGCCACGGCAACGCCGGCCAGGCCGACGGATTTGAACGCCCGCACCACCCGCCCGCGTTCGGCAAGCGCGACGTAGACCAAGAGCGCGGCACCGGCGAACGCGGCTCGGCCGAAAACCTGGGTTGCCGTGTCGAGCGTGAGCTGGCGTTGAAGAACGCCGGCGGTCGACCACGCGACCGCGGCGAGCGCCACATAGATCTGCCCCCGGCGCTGGCGCCGCGAGCCCTCGAGCGCCATCGTCGCCGTCGTCACGCCGTCAAGTCTTAGCGGATGCGTTAGGGCAGGTAGCGCGCGAGGCCCAGGCTCGCGTAGATGAAGCCCGCCGCCACGATGCGTCCGTCGTGCATCGCCAGCGCCCTAGCCGAGTCCTCGCCGGTCCCGAAGTCCGTGACCACGATGCCGTCTCCTCCGAAGCTGCGGTCGAGCCGGCCTCCAGGGCCGTAGCGAAGCAGCGCCCAGTCGGAAGCGTCCTGCGACGAGTCCGTGTACGCACGGCCGGCCACCAGGATCCGGCCGTTCGGCTGGACGAGCACCGCCCGCCCGATGCCGCCGCCGCGACTCGGAAGCGTGCGGCGGCGGCCGAAGCCGCGGGCGAGTCCGCCGCTCCAGTCCAGCCGCGTGACCGCCACGGACGGCGCCCGCTCGGGAGCGACGACGGTGCTTCCGGTCGCGAGGATCGAGCGGCCTCTCACGGCCAGTCCGTACGCGACGTCGAATCGCCGCTTGCCGAAGTTGATCGTGCGCCGTCCGTCGCCGGAGAAGCTGCGGTCGAGGCGGCCGTCTCGCCGGAAGCGCGCGATCGCGAAGTCGTCCTCCGTGCGGTAGAGGTTGCGCGTGCCCTCGCCGGCCACCACGATCCTGCCACGGCGCTGATGCGCGACGGCGTAGGCGATGTCGTTGCCATAGCCGAAGTCGATCGTCGCTCGCCCGTCGCCGGAGAAGCTCTGGTCGAGGCGGCCATCGGGGAGATAGCGCGCCACGGCGAAGTGGGAGCTGTCCAGGCCGTCACCGCCCTTCTGTACGAACCCGGCGGCCACGATCCGGCCGCCGGGGCCCACGGACACGTCGAACGCCCGCGCCCCGTGGACGAGCCCGAACGACGTGCGCACGACACCGCCCTCGCCGAAGCCGGGGTCGAGGCTGCCGTCGGGGCGGTAGCGAGCAAGCACGAAGCAGCCCGCGTAGCGGCAGTCGCCCTCTCCCGCGACCACGATGCCGCCATCGCGCTGCAGGGCGACGGCGTGCGGGAACTCGAAGTTGCCGAGGTCGGCATCGACCCAGCCACCGTGGCCGAAGGACGGGTCGAGCTCCCCGTTCGGCAGGTAGCGGAAGGCGCCGAAGTACCAGTTGGAAACGCCGTCGATCAGCTCGCCGACCGCGACGATGCGCCCGTCCGGCTGGATCGCGACGTCGTCGGCACCCCTCGGGAGGTAGTTGGAGTTGGACGACCGCACCTCCAGGGTGCGCAGCCAGCCGTCCCCCGAGAAGGAGCCGTCGAACTCACCGGAGGCGCCGGTCGCAGCCGGGGCGAGCATGAGGCCACCGACCAGCCCGCAGATGATGGCCGTGGCACGAGTCACGCTCGCCGGGCTACCCGAGCCGGCGCGCTGCAAACGACGGCCCAAGGGATAAGTGGACGTTTGCCGTTGCCGACACTAGGCTCGCGTGATTCGACGGGTGGGATTCCTCATCGGCGTGCTTCTTCTGGCTCTCGTGGTGTGCCAGCCGGCGAGCGCCGCTCGCAGGCCGGCCCCGGCGCCGACCGTCTACACGGTCCCGAAGAAGATCCAGAGCGACTGCTCGGTTCCGGTCGAGAACAAGATCATGGCCTGGCTCGCCACCGTTCCCGACGGCAGCACGGTCCAGTTCGGGGCCGGACGCTGCTACGGGCAGGACGGGACGATCACCCTCTCGGGCCGCTCCGGCCTGGTGATCGACGGCCAGGATTCGGAGTTCCGGGCGCTTACGCCGGGCGGTAGCCACCGCGCCAACTGGCGGCTCGTGAACGGCGGCAACCTGACGCTCCGCAACATGGCCGTGCGCGGCACCAATTCGCAGGGGAGCTACGACCCCGCCATCGAATGGCAGCACGGCTTCTCGATCGAGGGAGTGCAGGGCATCAAGCTCCTGAACGTCAAGGCGCGCGAGACGTGGGGCGACGGCGTGATGCTGTGGCGTGGCGCGTACACGCCCACCTGTGGCGACGACGCCTCGAGTGCCCGCAACGTCGAGATCACCGGTGCGCTGATCGAGCGCAGCGGCAGGCAGGGCGTGGCGATCGTCGACGCGGAATACGTGACGCTTCAGAACTCCACCGTGGGACCCGTGGCGTGGTCGAACGTCGACATCGAGACGGATGACGACTGCGAGATCGCCCGCCACATCAACATCGTCGGGAACCAGTTCGGGGCGAACCGCTACGGCGTGATCGCGAGCGTCGGATTCGGCGGCGACCCCCAGGTGGGCGACATCACGGTCACCGACAACACCCAGACCGCGGCGACGGGCCTGCCGGGCGAGTGCTGGGCGCCCGTGCGGATCCTCTCGCCGACGGCGCTCTACCGGAGCGGCTACGTCTTCCTCCGCAACCGCTTTCTCGCTCGCCGCAACGCGCTCGAGTTCAGGCGCGTGCGCAACATCGAGGTCGGCTCGAACAACGTGACGCTCACTCCGACCACCGGCTGCGGCCAGCGCGCGGGCGTGCTGCTCGTGGACTCCCACACGGTCAACATCGCGTCGAACCTGTTCAGCGGCGCGAACTACGTATTCAGGGCCGACGCGCTCAGCACCGGCGTGACCGCCTCGGACAACACGACCAACTAGCGGCGTACTCAGCCCTCGCTGTAGCTGTCCAGCACGGCAAGCTCCGCGCGGATCTCCGTTACCCACTTGGTCACGACGGCGCGGGCTTCCGGGATCTCCTGGATATCGGTCCGAGCCCGGTTCTCATCGAGTGACCAGGTACGCATCGCCGCGAGCAGACGCACGCATGACTCCACGGCGGCCTGGCCGGTTGGAACCATCTCCCTCGGAAGCTCGGCGATCCGGTTCGTGAGGTCGTCCCGGAGCTCGCGGACGCTGTCGTGGACCCCGGAGGCGTTCCACCCGGAGGTATCGGGAGCCTGTAGCACGGTCTTCCGCCGGATCGCGGCCGCGAACGCGGCCACCTCGCCGTAGTGGGTGTCGCGCCGCACGCGGCCGGCCCGCCGATATGAGAGACCTGCAATAAGTGCCGCGAGCGCGCTTACGACGAGCGCCGCTGCCGAGATCCAGTCAGCCACTCGTCGAATCTTCGCCGATGCGCCCCTTTCTTTCAGCGAACGCGCTCAGCGCGGCTCGGGCATCGGGCTCGTCGAACAGGCGCACGCAGTGGTAGGTCTCGCGCTCCATCGCGGCGTGCAGCAGGTCGCCGAAGCGCTCGTTCAGCATCGCCTTGGTCGCGGCGACGGCATCCCGCGAGTTGCGCGAGAAGACCATGGCCCAGTGCTCGATGCGGGCGTCGAGCTCGGCCGGCGCGGCGAGCTCGGTGGCGAAGCCGTGCTCGCGCGCCCATGCCGCGTCGCGCGGCTCGCCGCTCAGCAGGAGCTCGCGCGCGGCCGTTTCGCCGAGGACCTCCGGCAGCAGGATGGTGCCCGCGTTGCTCGCCACCAGGCCGATCCCCACCTCCGGGGTGATCAGGCGCACGCGCTCGGTGCAGATCCGAAGGTCGCAGCTGGCCGCGAACTCGAGCGCCCCTCCCACGCACACGCCGTCCACAACCGCGACGACCGGTACGGGCGCGACAAGGACCACGCGGGTCAGTCGCTGGAAGCCCTCGATCGTCGCGGCCCACGACGAGCTGTCCGCCTCGATGGCCGCGTAGAGGTCGTCGCCCGCCGAGAAGTGCGCGCCCGCTCCGCGAACCGCGACGAGCCGCACGCCGGGGTCGGCGCCGGCCGTCTCGATGGCGTCGGCGATCGCGGTCATGGTGGGCAAGTCCCAGGCGTTGCGGCGGGCCTGGCGGTCCCAGCTGATCACCCTGGCTGCACCCAGGTCTGCTGTCGTGACGGTCATCCGGCGGGCTCCTTCCTGAGGCTCTCGACCGCGGCGGGCAGCGGGTCCCCGCGGGCCGTGCGATGGACGATGCGGGTCTTGTGCTCGGCCACCGGCAGCGAGCCGGGCTCGAGCCGAGTGAGCGCGAAGCGGGTGCGCAGTGCGTCGTGGAGCCGCTCGGCCACGCCCGCGAGGTCCACCTCCGGCGGCGCCTCGACGTAGAGCCGCACCGGCGGCACCACGGGGTCGCCATCGGCCACGACGCAGTGGCGTCCGATCTGCGGCTCGCGCGCCAGGATCGCGCTGATGGCCTGCGGGTACACGTTCACCGCCTGGACACGCAGCATGTCGTCGCGCCGGCCGTCGATGCGGATCCGAGGCGTGCTGCGCCCGCATGCGCAGGGCGACGTCCACATGCGACCGATGTCGCCCGAGCGGTAGCGCAGCAGCGGCGAAGCCTCGCGCCGCAGGTGCGTCCACACGAGCTCGCCGCTCGCGCCGTCCTCGAGCTCGAGCGGGGCTCCGCTGTCGGGGTCGACCAGCTCGAGCAGCGCGTGCTCGCCGACGGTGAGGTGCAGGCCGTCGCCCTCGCCGCACGCGCCGGCCATCGTGGACCACACGTCGCTCATCCCGAAGCTGTCGGCAACCGTGGCGCCCCAGGCCGACTCGATCTCGGAGCGCACCGCCTCGAGTCCCGCACCCGGCTCGCCCGCGGTGACGATGTGGCGGAGCCCGAGCTCGCGCGGCTCGATCCCCGCGTCGCGCGCCCTGGCGGCGAGGTAGGCCGGGAACGAGAGCGTGCCGAAGATCGCCGTGATTCCGAGCCGCGGAATCAGCTCGAGCAGGCGCCGCGACTGGCCCGTTCCCACCGGCACGACCGTCGCTCCGCTCGCCTCGAGGGCCATGTGGTCGGCGATGCCTCCGGCGTAGAGCGCGTAGTTGAGGCAGTGGGCCACGGTGTCGTCGGGCCGCACGCCGGCGATCCGGAACGCCTCGCCGCCGACAGCGCTGTTCGCCTCGTGGTCGCGGCGGGTGAAGCCCACGGCCACCGGCTCGCCGGTGGTGCCCGACGTCACGTGCATGCGCACCAGCCGCTCGCGGGGCGCGCACAGGTGCTCGCCGAAGGGCGGGTCGCGCCGCTGGCTCTCGCGGAGCTCCTCCTTCGTCACCAAGGGCAACCGGCGCAGGTCGGCCGGAGTGCGCACGCGCTCGCGCACGCCCCGCAGCCGCTCCGTGTAGAACGCGCTGGAGGCCTCGAGGTAGGCGAGCTGCTCCTCGAGCGCGCTCACGCGCGCGGCGGCAGCTCGCCCGCCGCGGCGCTCTCGAGGGTGGCCTGGACGGTGCGGCCGTAGGCGTCGATCAGCACGCGGAGGTCGGCCTCCGGCGTGTCCTCCTCCTTCGTATGCGAGACCGGCGGGGAGGACGACGAGAACAGCATCACGGTCGGGAGCAGCCGCGCCATCTCGGCGGCGTCGTGGAGCGGGCCGCTCGGGATCGCGGTGTCCTTCCCGCCCGCGTCATGGACCGCCTTACGCGCGAAGCCGATCAGGCGCTCGTCGAACGGGATCGGCGGGATCGACCAGAGGTGCTGCAACTCGACCTCGCAGCCGTGGTCCGCCGCGGCCTGCTCGCAGGCGGCGCGTGCGTCGGCGAGCATCGCCGCCAGCGCGTCCGGGTCGAGGTGACGCTGGTCCAGCAGCATCTCCGTGCGGCCGGGCACCGCGGTCACCACGCCGGGCTCGCTCGTGGCCCCGCCGACGGTGCAGACCCCGTCGTGCTTGAAGCCGATCTCGCGGATCGCGAGTGCGGACTGGGCGGTGGCCATGAAGGTGTCGTGCCGCATCGGCATCGGCGTGGCGCCGGCGTGGGCGGTCTCGCCGGTGAACACCGCCAGGTGGCGCTCCACGCCGAACGTCCCGAGCACGGTCGCCGCGGGCTCGCCCTTGCTCTCGAGCACGGGGCCCTGCTCGATGTGGCCCTCGATGTACGCGCGCGCGCCGCTCAGCTCGGCGCCCGACTCGCGGGCGCGGTCGAGGTCCACGTCGTAGCGCGCGACGACGTCCTGGAGGCGCTCGCCATCGCGATCGCGCAGGTCGCGCACCTCGTCCGGGTCGAGCGTGCCCGCACAGCAGGACGACCCGAACAGGCTGCGGCCGAAGCGGGCGCCCTCCTCGTCGGCCCAGTCCACGAGCCGCAGGCCAACCGGCGGCGTCCCGTTCTCGGCCTGGGAGCGGAGTGCCTCGACGGCCGTGAACACGCCGAGCGCGCCGTCGAGCCAGCCGCCGGCCGGCACGGAGTCCACGTGCGAGCCGACGATCACAAAACCGTCGCCCTCGCCCGCCATCGTCGCCCAGAGGTTCCCGGCGGCGTCCACACTCACCTCCACCGGCAGCTCGTCGAGCCGCGAGCGCAGGAACTCCCGCGCGCGCGTCCACTCGTCGGTCCAGCACACGCGCCGCGCGCCGTCCGGTCCGCCGGTCAGGCGCGCCAGCTCGCGCAGGTCCTCGAGCACTCGGTCCGGCTTCACGAGGCCAGAGCGGCCTGCGCGCCGAGCGAGCGCGGCACGAATCGGCCGTGACCCGGCTGGGTGACGATCTCGCCGCGGTCGTAGACCATGGTGCCGCGGCAGAGCGTGTGCCGGACGCTGCCGGTGGAGCTCTCGCCCTCGAAGAGGTCGTAGTCCACGTTCATGTGCGACGTGCGCGTGGAGAACTCGAATGGCGTCGTGGGGTCGAAGACGACGATGTCGGCGTCCTTGCCCGGCGCGATCGCGCCCTTGCGGTCGAGGCCGAAGCGGTGGGCGATCCTCGTCGAGGTCATGCCCACCAGCTCCTCGGGCGTGATGCGGCCGCTCTCCACGCCCAGGTCCCACAGCTTCACGAGCCGGTGCTGGATCATCGCCAGGCCGTTCGGGATCTTCGAGAAGTCGTCGCGCCCGAGAGCCTTCTGCTCGCTGTTGAACGGGCAGTGGTCGGTGGAGACGCTCTCCAGCACGCCGCGGTCGAGAGCCGACCACAGCAGGTCCTGGTTGTGCACCTCGCGCAACGGCGGCGAGCAGACGTAGCGTGCTCCCTCGAAGTCAGGGCGCTCGAGGTCCTTCACCGTGTTCGTGAGGTACTGGAGGCAGGTCTCTCCGAACACCTGCACGCCGCGCGCCTGGCCCGCGGCGATCTCGTCGGCGGCGAGCCCGCAGGTCACGTGGACGATGTAGACGCCCGCGCCGGTGAGCTCGGCGAAGCGGACGGCGCGGCCGGTGGCCTCTGCCTCCACCTCCTCCGGACGCGTGAGCGCATGGTAGATCGGGTCCGTGTCGCCGGCCGCGAGCGAGCGCTCGACGAGCACGTCGATCACCCAGCCGTTCTCCGCGTGCACCATCGTGAGCGCGCCCAGGTCGCGCGTGGTCTCGAGCACGCGGAAGAACAGGTCGTCCGTGACCATCAGGACGCCCTTGTAGGCGAGGAACACCTTGAACGTGCAGATGCCCTCCTCGACCATCGGCTCCATGTCGGCGAACGTGCCGTCGTCGGCCTGCGTGATCGCCATGTGGAAGCCGTAGTCCACGTGCGCGGCGCCGCTCGCGCGGTCCTGCCACTCCTCGAGCGAGGAGCGCAGCCCGTCCGGGTGCTGCTGGATCACGAAGTCCACGATGCAGGTGGTGCCGCCGGCCGCGGCCGCGCGCGTGCCCGTGTCGTAGTCGTCGATTGAGTGCGTGCCGCCGAACGGCATCGCCATGTGGGTGTGGTTGTCGATCAGCCCGGGCAGGACGTAGCAGCCCGTGGCGTCGATCACCTCAGCGTCGACGTCCCCGAGCGAGCCGACCGCGACGATCTCCTCGCCGTCGATCAGCACGTCGGCGACCGACGAATCCGTGGCGGTCACGACCGTGCCGCCCTGGACGAGCTTCCTCATGCTGCACCTCCAGTCACGCCTGCGAAGCGGGGGATGATCTCGCGGCCGTAGGTCTCGAGCGTCTGCTCCTGGCCCTCGGTCATGAGGTAGATGTTGAACTGGTCGACGCCGATCGACTCGAGCTCGGTCAGCTTCTCGACCGCCTGCTCGGGGGTGCCGAGCACGCAGAAGCGGTCGCAGACCTCGTCGCTCACGAAGGCGCCGTGCTTTGCGCCCACGCGCGAGTGCTCGTCGTAGTCGTAGCCGGTCTGATCCGGCACGTAATCGGTGAGCGCGGTCGGGACGATCGAGCCGTCACGGCCGTAGCGCTTGATCAGGTCGCGCACGTGGTTCGACACCATCGCCGGGAACCAGCGCACCTGCTCGCGCGCCGCCGCGACGTCGTCCGAGATGTGGCTCGGAGCGCAGACGATGCACTTGAGCTGCGCCGGGTCGCGTCCGGCCTCCTCGGCCGCCGCCCTGGCGGTGCCCATGGTCCACTGGATGATGTCGGGATCGGCGAGCTGGATGATCACGCCGTCGCCGTGCTGCCCCGCGAGCCCGAGGACCCGGGGTCCGTAGCCGGCCACGTGCATCTCGATCGGCGGCAGCTCCGGGCGCACCCAGGTGAGCTGGAGCTCGGTGTCGTTCCAGCGCACGCTCTCGCCGTTCATGAACGGCTTGATCATCCGGATGGCGTCCTCGAACCTGGCCACCGGCACCGGCTTCTGGTTGATGTAGCGCCGGGCGGAGTCGCCGCGGCCTATGCCCATCACCATGCGGCCGTCAGAGATGTCCTGGAGCGTGGCGTACGCGCTCGCCACCACCGTCGGGTCGCGGGTGCCCGGGTTGGTGACCATGTGCCCGAGCTTGATCCGCTCCGTCGCCGCGGCGGCGAGCGCGAGCGTCGGAGTCGACTCCTGCCAGAGAACGTGCGAGTCGTAGGTCCACCCGTACTCGAACCCGTGCCCCTCGGCGAGCTGGATCAGTTCGATCAGTCGCTGGTAGGGCGGATCCGGCAGGACCGTGACGCCAAAGCTCAGGGCCATGGCCCCACGCTATCGCTCACGACGACGCGGCTTCCATCTCCTCCATGTTCTTGGTCACGACCTCGATCGTCTCGGCCAGCTTGCCCGTTGGGCTGAACTCGACGATCTCGGTTCCGGCGTACAGGATCGGCGTGTGCCCGGGCCCGACGTAGTAAGCGTCGCCTGCCTCGAAGAGCTCCTCGGTTTCTCCCGAGCGGAAGCCGACCTTGCCCTTGATGACGTATCCCATGTGCTCGCACTGGCACTCGTCGTTGGGAAGTCCTCTGAAGAACGGGGCGAGGTCGGCGTCCTCGGTGTAGCGCTCGAAGCCGACGGTCCAGCCCCCCTGGAAGTGCTCGAAATGCCCCTCGTAGCCCTCCAGCGTCTCGTGCTCTGACGCGGTTTGCTTTGACGCCTGAGGCATGGCCAGCTCCTCTCTGTGGTTGTGAAATCGGCCCTACGCGAACTACGATGGGCCTTGAAGTGGGGTTCAAGTCAAGGCCCGATCTCGAATGCTCGAACTCCCGGAACTGACGATCGGAGAAGTGGCTCGCCGGGCCGGCGTCGCGACCTCGTCGATCCGCTACTACGAGCGAGTTGGCCTGCTTCCCGAGCCCGAGCGCTCCCACGGTCAGCGCCGCTACCACACGGACGTGCTTGGGAAGCTGGGATTCATCGGCGTCGCGCAGAGCGCCGGGTTCAAGCTGAGCGAGATCAAGGAGCTGATCGACGGCGTGGACTCCAGCGAGGGCATGGGCGAGCAGATCCGCTCGCTCTCGACGCGCAAGCTCGACGAGGTGGAGGCTTTGCTCGAGCGCACCAGGGCGATGAAGGGCTGGCTCGAGGTGGCAAAGGAGTGCGGCTGCGCGACCCCGGCCGAATGCGCGCTCTTCGCCGCGCCCGGCGAGGAGCCGCCGGAGGCGGACGCGGCGCTCAGGCTGGTCCAGGTGCAGGGCAGCGACTGCCGCCGGCCGCCGCCGGGCTGAGCGTCGCGGCGAGGCCCAAAGGTCGACCTACGCACCGGGGGCTGGGCCGTTCCTCACGCCATACGCACGCTAAAGCGCCTAACCCCAGGACGGACGCATCGAGATCGACCTTTGGACGGCGGCCCGCTCAGCGCTGCTTTTGGTCTTTCGGCTGGCGAGGTAGCAGGGGGGCGGCGATCCGAGGTACTACCCGCGCAGGTAGGCCAGCACCGCGAGCACCCGCCGGTGGTCCTGCTCGCCCGTGGGCAGGTCGAGCTTGGTGAAGATGCTGGTCACGTGGCGCTCGACGGCCCGTTCGCTCACGAAGAGCTTCTCGGCGATCGCGCGGTTGGTACGCCCCTCGGCCATGTGGCCCAGGACCTCGCGCTCGCGCGCGGTGAGTGAGTCGAGCGGCCCCTCGGCCCGCGAGCGGCCGAGCATCTGGGCGACCACCTCGGGATCGAGGACGGAGCCCCCGGCAGCCACGCGCTCCACCGCCTCAGTGAGCCGATCCACGTCCGCGAGCCGGTCCTTGAGCAGGTAGCCGACGCCCTCGGCGCCGCCGGCCAAGAGCTCGCCGAGGTAGCGGTCCTCGACGTACTGGGAGAGCATCAGGATCCCCACGTCCGGAAGCTCGTCCCGGATCGTGAGTGCGGCGCGCAGGCCGTCGTCGACGTTGTCGGGCGGCATGCGCACGTCGATGATCGCCACGTCGGGGGTATGCGCGCGAACCTTGCGCAGCAGGTCATCGGCGTCACCCGCCTGCGCCACGACGTCGAAGCCGGCGTCCTCGAGCAGGCGTGCCGCGCCCTCGCGCAGCAGGACGGCGTCGTCCGCGATCACGATTCGCACGGGATCTCCACGCGCAGCACCGTACCGCCGTTCGTCGGACTGACCACGTCGACCACACCGTCGAGTGCCGCCACGCGGTCGGCCAGCCCTCGCAGTCCCGAGCGCGCGCTCGTCCCGGCACCGCCGCGCCCGTCGTCGCGAACCTCCACGCGCAGGCTGTTGTCCACGCGAATCACCGCGACCTCCACGCGCGTCGCCGCGGCGTGACGCGCGGCGTTCGTGAGTCCCTCAGCCACGCTGAAGTAGGCGGTGGCCTCCACCGGCGCGGCGAAGCGCGCATCCGGTACGGCAACAAGCGATGACGGCACACTAGAGCGGGCCACGAGCGCCTCCAGCGCCGGCCGCAGGCCACCCTCGGTAAGAGCGGCGGGGTGGATCCCGCGCGCGAGCTCGCGCAGCTCCCTGGTCGCCTCCGCCAGGTCGGCGAGCGCGGCGTCGAGCAGCTCCTGAGCGCGGGCGGGTTCGTCGTCCAGCCGGGCTCGAGCCATGCGCAGGTCTAGGGCCAGCTCCACGAGCCGCTGTTGCGCGCCGTCATGGAGGTCGCGTTCGAGCTCGCGTCGCGCTTCGTCCGCCGCCTTGATGATCCGCATCCGCGACGCCCGCAGCTCGGCCTCGGCGGCCTTGCGGTCGGTGATGTCGCGGAGGTAACCGGTGAACGTAGGCGGACCGGGCACGTCGATCCGGGTGATGGTCAGCTCCACTGGAAACGTGGTGCCGTCGGCGCGGAGCCCGGTGATCTCGAGGCGGTGGTCAAGCACCACGGCGTCCTCCGTCGCGAGGTAGCGGGCGAGCCCGCGCCGATGACTCTCGCGCAGCTCCGGCGGGATGATCAGCTCGGCCATGTCCCGGCCCACCGCATCGGCAGCCGAGTAGCCGAACGTCCGCTCCGCCGCGGGGTTGAAGTCCACCACGCAGCCCTCGTGATCCATCGTCACGACGCAGTCGAGCGCAGCGTCGAGCATCGCGCGGTGGCGCGCCTCCTTGGCACGCAGCGCCTCGGTGTCGCGGCGGCGCTCGACCGCCTGGCCGATCTGGTCGCCGATCGTGGACATCGTCCTCAGCAGGTCCGGGTCCATGCGCCGCGGCTCGCCGGTGAAGAACTCGATCACCCCGAGCACTCCGCGTGCACTCCGGATCGGGAAGCAGAACGCCGCGTGCAGGCCCGCCCGGCGCGCCGCGGACCCGCGCGGGAAGTTGTCGTCCGCCAGCACGTCCGGGATCCAGGCCGGCTCGCCGGTCTCCCAGACGCGCCCGGGGAGCCCTTCGCCGGCCGCGAGCGAGATCTCCCGGCTGGCCGCCTCGAACTCCTCCGCCGGGATGCCGAACGCGTGCCAGGTCTCCACGCAGGTGAGAGCCTCCGGCCGGTCCGGCGCGGGCTCCCAGACGGCGCCCAGTCGCCAGCCAAGGCTCTGGCCGACCGCGCGCAGCGCGCGCGCCAGTGCATCGCCTGGGTCGGCCGTCTGCGCCAGACTCCGCGCCACGGCCTGCTCCGTCCGTGGAAGGGACGCCATCGCCGGGACGATCATCCCGCGTCGCGCAGAGCTTCGCTAGGGCAGGAGCGCCGCGATCGCTTCACCGGACAGGGCCGCCTTGGGAACGAAACCGCGCGCGCCGCAGCTCGTGACCCGCTCGCCGAAGTCCGCCGCGTCGTGGGTCGAGGTCAGCACCACGGCCGGGGCGCCCGGCTCGCGCGTGAGCTGCTCCGCCACGGAGAGCCCGCTCATGTCCGGCAGGCCGACGTCGAGGAGCACCACCTCGGGCCGGTGTCGCCGGGCGGCCCTGAGCGCCGCCGCGCCGTCGGCGGCCTCCGCCACGACCGTGAACCCGTCCGCCTCGAGCCGCCGACGCGCGCGCTCGCGAAAGCGCGCGTTGTCGTCCACGATCAGGACCGCGACCGGCATGGCTCGCATCATCGTGGACGTGAGCGCCCGGGCACATACGGTTAGCCGCCAGACGGGGGTCGGTTTTCCGCCAGCGCCGGGGCGAATATGACGCCTAGCTGGTTCTCGGTGAGGTCTCCGGTCGCGCTGAGGAGCAGGTTCGAGGTGATCAGGCCGGTGGCACCCTCGAGGTGCCCTGCGCCGCCCTCGATTCTCCAGACGACCGTTCCCTGCCGCAGATCCGGGTCCGCGCTCGGCGTGAGCCGGCCGCGGCCCCGGATCCGCAGGGTGTTGCCCATGGCGAACACGATCGTGCCCGCCTCCACGAAGCGCCGTTCGTCCTGAAACGCGAGCCTCGACTCCAGGAGCGCCTCCTCGTCCTCGGGCGCCCATACGAAGCGCCCGCTGGGACCGTCGGCGGTCAGGCTCGTGACGAGCGCGCCGCCCGGGGCACGCGCCTGCTTGCGCAGGTCTCCGTCGAGCCTCTCGACCTGGCCTCGAAACTGCAGCGAGTAGGTGATCGGCTTCACCGAGCTCCTCAGAGGACGCGCTCGACCGACCGCTTCGTGTCCGTGCCGCTCACCACGATGGCCCGATCCACGCCGGTGCCGCCGTTCAGGAGATCCCGTCCCCGGCCGCCACGGAGGTAGTCCGCGCCCGGGCCGCCCCTGAGGACGTCGTTCCCGGCACGGCCGATCAGCCGGTCCTTGCCGCCGAGACCGCAGATCACGTCCCGGCCGCGCGTGCCGACGAGCAGGTCGGCACCGCGGGTGCCGCGGATGGTGCAGTCGCCGCGGGGCCGCGACACCGAGCCGGGAGCTCCGGCGCCGGTCTCTCCGCCACTCGTGGCGGGGTCGGCCGTGAACTGCGCCGCGACGGACTTGGCGGCACTCATGGTGACCGTGCACTCGGGGGCGGAGCCGGAGCACGCCCCGGACCAGCCCGCGAAGCTCGACCCTGCAGCCGGACTGGCAGACAGGGTGACCTGCGCGTCCTTCACGTAGGCCTGGGCACAGTCGCCGGGGCAGGCGATCCCCGGCGCCGTGACGGTGCCGGCGCCGGTCCCGGAAACGGTGACTGTCAAAGCGGAGGGCTTGAGGATCGTGAGCCGCTCGAAGCGGGCGATGGCCGTCCTCGTCGCGTTATAGAAGCGGGGGATATAGCAGTTGGGGCTGGTGCCCGTGAAGAGGCAGGCGCCGCCCCAGCCCGCAAAGATCGAGCCCGGGTCCGCCTTCGCTTGGAGCCCGGCGGCCGCATAGACGACGTCGTAGAACCCCTCCATGTCCGCCCAGCACACGCCTGGGCAGTTGATCCCCTCCTGGCCCGTCACGCGGCCGCTTCCGCCGCCCTGGATGTCCACTTGGACGATCGACTGGGCATTTGCCTGTGTCGCCGCCGCGAGGGCGAGGACGAGCGCCACCAGACAGGCGGCAAGTGTTCTGTGTCGGTATGAGTTCATGACACGCAGCCTGCAGTGACGGACCCCCTGATCGCGCCGGGGACATCCCTAATCCGGTCGTTGTCCGGGCTGCTGGGGCGGGTTACGGTTGATATGTGCTGATCGGCCGTGAGAGCGAGTGCGCTCGCCTCGACGAGCTGCTCGATCGCGCGCGAATGGGCAGGAGCGGAGCGCTGGTGATCCGGGGCGAGGCCGGCATCGGGAAGACCGCGCTCCTCGACTACGCGGCCGGGCGCGCGGAGGACATGACGGTCGTGCGCGGTCTCGGCGTGGAGTCGGAGGCGCAGCTCGAGTTCTCAGGGCTGCTCGAGGTCTGCTGGCCGATGCGAGACACGCTCGACGAGCTGCCCGACCATCAGGCCGGCGTGCTTCGCTCCGCGCTCGGCATCGGCCCGGGGGAGGAGCAGGACCGCTTCTCGGTCGGTGCCGCCACGCTCAGCCTGTTCGCCGCGTCCGCCGAGGCCAATCCGGTCTGCGTGCTCGTGGACGATGCGCAGTGGCTCGATCCCGCCTCGCAGGAGGCGCTGATCTTCGCGGCGAAGCGGCTTCAGGCGGACCGCGCGGCACTTCTGTTCGGGGCCCGCGACGGCGAGGAGCGGCCGTTCGAGGCGCCCGGGATCGAGTCGATCTCCCTGTCCGGCCTGCCGCGCGACGCGGCTGCGCAGCTGCTGGGTCGAGCCGACGCCACGCAACTCGCGCCGGAGGTGGCCGACCGGCTCTACGAGGCCACGCACGGCAACCCCCTGGCGCTGCTGGAGCTGCCGGGGCTGCTCTCGGACGAACAGTTGGCGGGGACGGAGTCGCTGAGCGACCCGCTTCCCACCGGGTCCACGGTCGAGCGCGCCTTCGCGCGGCGCACCGAGGCGCTTCCCGAGGGCTCCCAGAGGGCCCTGCTCGTGGCCGCCGTGAGCAGCTCGAGCGATGCGGAGGTGGTCGTCGCCGGCCTGGCGGGCCTCGGCCTGCCGCCGGAGGCGCTCGAGCCCGCGGAGGATGCGGGCCTGATCCGCGTTCTCGACGGCCGCCTGGAGTTCCGGCATCCGCTGGTGCGCTCCGCCGTCTTTCACGGGGCACCCGCGTCCGACCGCCGGGGCGCGCATCGGGCGTTGGCGGAGGGGCTTGCGGGCTCGTCGCAGCCGGAGGCCCGCGCCTGGCACCTCGCGGGCGCGGCGCTCGGCCCGGACCAGGAGGCGGCGGACGCGCTGGCTCAGGCGGCGGAGGACGCACGGCGGCGAGGTGGTTACGCCGCCGCCGCCGCCGCGCTCGAACGGGCCGCTCGGCTCAGCCCCGACCCCAAGCTCTCCATCGAGCGGCTCGCCGCCGCCGCGGACGCCGCCTGGCGGGCGGGCCGGACCGAGACCGCGTCGGAACTGGTCCGAGAGGCGCTCGCCGGCGCCACGGACGACGCGCTGCGGGCCGAGGCGCTCCGGCTTCAGGGCTCGATCGAGTTCTTCGCGGGCAACGGTGATGCAGCTGCCGCCGCCATCCTCGAGGCCGTCGCGCTGCTCGAGAGGACGGACCCGGGCGCCGCCGTCGCGGCAGCGGCCGATGCTGTCAATGCGCTCGTGCGCGTCCGCAGGCCGGCGGACGCGGTGAAGACGGCGTTGAGGGCGCGCTCACTCGCGCCGGAGGACGGCGGCGAGGATGACGCCGAGGCCACGATCGCGGTCGGATACGCCCTCTGCTTCGCGGGCCGCTACGGCGAGGCGGAGCCGCACCTTCGCCGCGCCGTCGAGCTTTCGGGGCGGAGGACCTCGGCGCCGAGCTTCCTCCAGGTGGGGCGGCTCTCGGCGGCGCTCGGTTGGCTGGGCCGCTACGAGGAGGCCCGCACCTACATCGCCGAGACGGTCGCGCATGCACGCCAGACGGGCGCCGTGGGATCGCTCACCCCGCTGCTTGCAGCGGCGGCCTGGCAGGCGCTTCACGCGAGCCGGTTCACCGAGGCCTACGCCGGCGCGAGCGAGTCGCTCGCGCTCTCCGAGGAGTTCGACCAGCCCGTGACCGCGGCGCAGGCGCTCGGCGTGCTCGCGTGGGTCAGCGCGCTGCGAGGAGACGACTCGCGCTGTCGTGAGTACGGCGAGGAGACCCAGCGGCGGGCGGACGAACTCGGATTCAGGCTCTACGGCCTGCTCGCCTCGCTCTGCCTAGGCCTGCTGCACCTCGGGCGCGGGCGCGTGGAGGAGGCGATCGGCGAGATCGAGGCGGTGGCCCGGCACGCCGACGAGCGCGCGATCTACGTACCGGGCGTCTCGCCCCAGCTCGAGCTCGCCGAGGCGTGCATCCGGGGCGGTCGCAACACCGAGGCGGAGGAGCTCCTCGCGGCGTTCGATGGCTCCCAGTTCGCGTCGGTTCCGATCTTCCGGGCGCACGCCGAGCGCTGCCGCGGCCTGCTCGCGGAGGCCGACGATTTCGAGGCCCACTTCGTGTCTGCGCTCGGGCTCCATGAGCAAGCGCAGAGCCCGTTCGCGCTCGCGCGCACCAGGCTCTGCTACGGCGAGCGCCTGCGCCGCGCCGGACGCCGCGTCGACGCCCGCGAGCAGCTCCGCGCCGCGCTCGAGACCTTTGACCGCGTCGGCGCCGTGCCGTGGTCCGAGCGAGTTGGCGCGGAGCTGCGTGCGAGCGGCGAGACCTTGCGGCGCCGCGAGTCGCACGAGGCGGAGGAGCTCACTCCCCAGGAGCTTCAGATCGCGCTCCAGGTCGCCGAGGGCAAGACCAACAAGGAAGTCGGCGCCGCGCTCTTCCTCAGCCACAAGACGATCGAGTTCCACCTCAGCCGGATCTACCGCAAGCTCGACATCCACTCGCGGGCCGAGCTGATCCGGCTCTATGCAAGCGAGCCGGCACTCACCACGCCGTAGGTCGCCAGGGCGCCTGACCCACCGCTTCTTCTGCGGCCACTCGGGGTTAGAGGGTGCATGCTCCGCCTGACTGGTCCGCTCGCAGCGCTGGTGGCTTTGCTGGTTGCCGCCGTGCCCGCTCACGCGACCTTCCCGGGCAGGAACGGCGGCATCGCCTACGCCCAGCTCACCACGAGCGGCGACCTCGCCCCGATGATCACCGAGCGCGCACGTCTCCTCGTGGCGCTGCCCCCGTTCGGGAGCGAGCGGCGCCGGACCCTGGTCGACTGCGGGCCCGACTGCCCGGGCACGGCCTACCGGTCGCCCTCGTACTCGCCGGACGGGGAGCGGATCGTCTTCGACGCCGGCGCGCGGCTCGCCGTGATCGATGCCGACGGCGGCGAGGTGGCCCTCCTGCCCGCCACCACGACGGACGACGGCGACCCCTGCTTCTCCGACGACGGCAAGCGCATCGCGTTCACTGGCGTGAACGACCGCGGTGGGACGGACCTCTACACCCGCCGGCTCGACGGCGGCGGAGCGCGCCTGATCATCCGCGACGCGGCCGAGCCTGCCTGGTCGTCACGCGGGCGGCTCGCGTACGTGCGCAGCGGAAACGTGTACAGCGCGCGCCCGAACGGCGGCGATCGCCGCTGGGTGACCTCCGGCGTGTCGCCGGACTGGTCGCCGAACGGCCGCCGCCTCGCGCTCGTGCGCCCGTTGCCGGCGCTCACATTCGACGGCCCGACCGGGCGCATGTACACGGTCGCCCCGAGCGGCCGCGAGCTGCGCCGCGTCGGTCGCCGGACGGATGTCTCGCATCCGGTGTGGTCTCCGGACGGGCGCTGGCTCGCGTACGACGGCTTCGACCTCGGGATCTACGTGAAGCGGCTGGGTAGCGGGGCGGCGCCGCGGGAGGTGGCGCCCACCCAGTTCAGCGGCGAGAGCGGCTCGATCAGCTCGTTCAGCCCCGCGTGGCGGCCGCGCTAGCCGGGCGTGAGCACCGAGAGCACGTTCCCGGCCGGGTCCTTGAACCAGGCGATGTCGGGGCCGTTCCCGCGGGCGATGCCCTTCTCGTCCTGGTCGAAGCCGTCGTAGCGCTCGAACTGCACGCCGCGCGCGCTCAGCTCGTCGACGGCCGCCTCGACGTCGTCGACCGGGAAGTTGAGGATCGTGTACGTGGCCGGCTCGAAGTCGGGCTTCGGGTAGATCATCACGGGGCGGTCGCCGGCGAGGTGGAGCGTCAGCAGGCCGGGCCCCTCCATCAGCTCGACGTTGAGCCCGAGCGTCTCGCCGTAGAACCTCCGTGCCTCGTCGATGTCCGGCACCGCGAAGCCGCTGAATGCCTTGCTGTCAGCCAGCATGAACTGCCTCCTCGTATTCGTCGTGTCGGCGCGGCCAGTCCCCGAGCTCCTCGCGGGCGGGCCGCCCCCTGGGCGTCCGGTCGAGCTGCTGCCAGCTGCTGCAGAGCACGTCCGTGCCGCGGTCAAAGGCGGAGTAGCAGTGGTGGTGGTAGACGAGCAGCTGCGAGCGGCCGCCGAACAGGTCGGCGAGCCCACGCGTGCCCTCGGGTGTCTCGAACTCGTACTCCTCCTCGACGGGCACCCAGGGGAGCTCGCGCCGCTCCCGCGCTAGATCCTCGCGCGTTCCGATCATCGGGACTCCTCCAGTCGGTCGGGCAGGCCGAAGCGCTCGAAGCTGGCGTACAGCCGGTTCGAGTCCATGGGCTCGTCCACCCAGCGCCCGTAGGATTCGGTTGCGGGGATGTCGGTGGCTCGGACGACGAACGCGACGACGTCGCTGATCTGCTCGCCGCGGAACGTCAGCACGTTCAGCGCGAACGGAAGGTAGGCCCGCTCGTCGTCGTCCCACGCGTAGAACGCCAGCGCCGGCTGGCCGTTCGCGGTGGTGCGGAGCGGGCGCCAGCGCCACGCGCCCGACAGCGGCCAGCCCTCGAGGAACGTGCCGATCTCGTCCGTGCCGCCGAACCAGGTGGCGAGCGGCGGCATCGCGAAGGTCGCGTCTTCGGCCAGCATCGACACCACGGTCTCGAAGTCGTTCTGCTCCCAGGCCTCGACGTAGCGGTCCACGATCTCACTGAGGCCGTCGTCGCCGAGCGAGCGCAGGGTGGCCTGCTGGCTCCGGGCCGGCAACCGCTCCTCGACGGTCTTCCGCGCGCGCTGCAGGGCGCTGTTTACCGAGGCCACCGTCGTCCCGAGCGCGCCCGCGACCTCGCGGGCCGAGAAGCCGAGCACCTCGCGGAGGACGAGGACGGCCCGCTGGCGCGCCGGCAGGTGCTGGAGCGCTGCGATGAAGGCGAGCTCGACGGCCTCGCGCTGCTCGTAGCGGGCCTCAGGGCCGGCGAGGCCGTCCTCGAGCTCGGTGTCCGGGTAGGGCTCGATCCAGACGGTCTCGGTGATCGGCTGGCTCGGCCCGGTCAGCGGGTCGGTGGCGGGGCCGTAGTCGATCGGCAGCACCCGCTTGGGCCGGCGCTGGATCTGCGTCAG
>DASUQG010000084.1:0-13606 GCA_036280695.1 Thermoleophilaceae bacterium | reverse complement strand
AGCATCCGGCTCGGCACACCAAGCCTGTTCTGCATCTCGACGCTGCGCTCGAATCCGGCCACCTCGGCCTCGCTGGCGAGCAGGAACAGGTATCCCACCCGCTGCAGGTCGATCTCCCAGCCCGGGCGCTCGCCGAACGCGCCCCAGGCCTGGAGCGAGCGCAGCCCGATGCGCACGTTCAGCTCGTCCGAGAACATGGCGCGCACGCCGCCGGCGCCCTTGCTCGTGGAGCCGGAGCCGAGCTCCGCCCGCTCCACGAGCAGCACGTCCTCCACGCCGGCCTCGGCCAGGTGGAACGCGATGCTCGTTCCGATCGCGCCGCCGCCGGCTATCACCACAGAGGCTCGCTCCACGCTGAGTACGCTACGGAATATGAGCATCACTGAGACGAGGACTGTCGGATCGATCATCGGCGGCGAGGCCCGCAGCGACGGGCGGCGCATCGAGTCGCGCAATCCCGCGAACCTCGACGACCTGGTCTGCGAGGCCGTCCTCGGCGACGCCGACACCTTCGTCGACGCCTGCCGCGCGGCGCGCGCGGCCCAGCGCGAATGGGCGGCGGTTCCGGCGCCGGTGCGTGGCAACGTGGTCAAGCAGATCGGCCGCCTCGTGGAGGACAACAAGGAGGCCCTCTCGCGCCTCGTCACGCGCGAGATCGGCAAGCCCTACCCAGAGGCGCTCGGCGAGGTCCAGGAGATCATCGACACCTGCGACTTCTTCCTCTCGGAGGGGCGGCGCCTCTACGGCCAGACGGTTCCGAGCGAGATGCCGGACAAGCAGCTCTTCACCTTCCGGGTGCCCGTCGGGGTGGCCGCGATCATCACGGCCGGGAACTTCCCGGTGGCGGTGCCGTCCTGGTACCTGGTGCCCGCGATCCTGTGCGGAAACGCCGTGGTCTGGAAGCCGGCCGAGTACGCGCCGGCGCTGGGCGACGCGCTCGCGAACCTGTTCATCGCGGGCGGCCTACCGGACGGCGTCTTCAACCTCGTGCAGAGCGACGGCCCGAGCGCCTTCGAGGGCCTTGAGCGCGCGCTCGACGAGCGGCTCGTGGACAAGGTCGGCTTCACCGGCTCCTCGGCCGTGGGCTCGGAGATCGGTGAGCTCACAGGCCGCCACGGCCAGGCCGCGTGCCTCGAGCTCGGCGGCAAGAACCCGCTCGTGGTGATGCCGGACGCCGATCTCGATCTGGCGGTCGAGGGGACGCTCTTCAGCGGCTTCGGCACCGCGGGCCAGCGCTGCACCTCGCTCGGCACCGCGATCGTGCACGAGTCTATCCACGACGAGTTCGTGAGCCGCCTCACGCACGCGGTCGAGGCGGCGCCCTTGGGGGATCCGACGCAGGACGTCCTCTACGGGCCGATGATCCACGAGCGATTCGCCGAGCGCTTCGAGGATTGGCTCGGGCTGATCCGCGACCACCATCGCGTGTCGGGCTCCACCGGTACGGGACGCATCACGAGCGACAACCCACGGCCGGGCTTCGTGGGCGATCCGGACGCGGGCATCTACTGCCACCCGACGATCGTCGACGGCGTGACGGCCGAGGACGAGATCTACGGGACCGAGACCTTCGGGCCGATCATCGGGATCGCCACCTTCTCGGACTTCGACGAGGCCATGGAGCTCGCCAACGGCCACGGCTACGGTCTCTCGTCCGCGGTCTACACGAACGACCCGAAGTCCGCGTTCCGCTTCCGCGAGCGCGTGAGCGCGGGGATGGTGTCCGTGAACAACTCCACGAGCGGCGCCGAGGCGCACCTGCCGTTCGGCGGCAACGGCAAGTCCGGCAACGGCTCACGCCAGTCCGGCATCTGGGTGCTCGACCAGTTCACGCGCTGGCAGTCGATGAACTGGGACTACGCCGGCAAGCTCCAGAAGGCCCAGATGGAGGTCGCGGAGATCGAGGGCGACGCCGGCTACCGGCTCGCCTGGGACTAGCTGAGCTTCTCCGGCGTGGCGCCGCGCACGGCCTCCTGCGCCTCCGCCCGCGGCATTCCGCCGGCACGCAGCAGGTCCACGGCCACCAGGCGAACTTGGCCGACGATGTGGACGGCGGAGAGGTTCGAGGTCTCGGCAAGCACGGCGTTGGCAAGCCGCACCGCGCGCATGGCCGCCCTGCGCGACGGGTCCGTGCCCGCGTCCTCGAGCAGGGCGTCGAGCTCGCGCACGGCGGTGGCGAGCTCGCGGATGGCCGCGTTCACCTCGGGTGGGGTGCTGTCGTCCAGCGCGATCGCCCGCACCGCGCCGCGCGCCAGCGCGCGTACGTTCTCGATGGCGAGGCCCACCTCGCCCACGGCCGCCACGTATCGCTCGAGGCGATTGAGAGCCACGCGACGGTCCAGCGAGATGCGTGCGGCGTCGCCGGCGGCCGCGAGCGTCGCGGAGAGGTGGTCGTAGAGCGCGTCGGCCCGGCCGACCGCGGCAAGCGCCCGCTCCGCGTCGCGAGCATCGCGGTGCTCCAGCGCGTCGGCGATCGCGTCGAGCACGGCGGCGAGGCGGTCCAGCACGGGGCCGAGCCCGTCCCGGACCAGGCGCACGGGGTCCACCGGCAGCAGCAAAGACCCCACCGCGAGCGCGGTGCCGCTTCCGACCAGGGCATCGAGAGCCCTCTCGAAATCGAAGCCCTCGGGCGGCTGGAGCGTGGCCACCAGCACGGCCGAGGCGCCCGCCTGCGACGCGAGCAGCGGTCCGCCGCCCACGAGTGTCGCGGCCAGCATCGCGAGCCCGCAGACCACCCCGATCTGCCAGGTGCCGGTGCCGATGGCCGCCACAAGCAGGTCGGCGATGCCGATTCCCACCGCAACTCCGATGGCCAGCTCGACGGCGCGACGGCGGCGCTCGCCGACGGTGAGGCCGAGCGTCACCACCGCGGAGATCGGCGCGAAGAAGGGCTGCTCGTGCCCGATCAGCTCGGTGGCGATCAGCCACGCGGCAGACGCCGCCACCGACGTCTGGAGGATCGGCCGGGCGACCGTGATGATCCGCTCGCGCCGGCTGCGCAGGCCGGCGCGCGACGCCTCGGCGGCCTGCTCCATGAGCTCCGCCCGCGGGGGGATGCGCTCGCCGGCGCGCTGCGCCAAGCGCCGTGGCGAGGCACGGCGTGCGAGTGGGGGGCCGTCCGGCTCCTCGCTCACCGCCGGTACCAGCGCGGCGACACGTTCGGCGGCGGCCCGAGCGCCGCCCGCGCTACGAGCATCGTGGGCTCCTTGAGCGCCACGTGGCCCTTCAAGGCCACTCCGAAGTGCTCGCCGAGCCCCTCCACGCTGTCCGCGCGGATCCCGAATGAGGCGGCGAGCGCGACGAAGTCGGGGTTGGTCAGGTCCACGCCCTCGCGCGGGTCTCCGTGCAGGTCCTGGTCGTAGCGGATCATCCCGTAGCCGTCGTCGTCCACGATCACCGCGGTCAGCGGGATGTTCTCCTGCTTCGCGGCCGCCAGCTCGCCGCAGGCGTACAGGAAGCCGCCGTCCCCGGAGATGCTCACGGCCGGCCCGGCGCCCGCCAGCGCGGCGCCGAGGCCCTGCGGGAACGCGCAGCCGAGCGTGCCCCAGCCGAGCGGGTACGAGAGCTTGCGCGGGGCCGGGGTGCGGTGGAAGCCGCCTAGCCAGTAGCCCGGGATGCACATGTCGCAGACCACGATGGCGTCGTCCGGCAGCGCGCCCTCGATGGCGTCGAGGAACGCCACGGCGTCGGGGTCCTCGGCGCTGAGCCGCTCCCGAACGCCACGGCCGAGCTCCTTCAGGCGGCGCTCGAGGGAGTCGAGCCCGCCGCGCTCGCCCAGCCGCTCGGTGAGCGCTCGCGCGCCCGCTGCGGCGTCAGCCTCGACGACGACGTCCGGCCTGTAGTTCTTCGAGGCGTCCCTCGGATCGACGTTGATCGCCACGAGGTGGGGCGGCTGGGGCATCTTCCAGCCCTGGGTCATCATGCCGTCGAAGTCGCTGCCAACCGCCACGACCACGTCCGCCTCGTCCCAGAGCGCGCCGACCTCGGGCACATGCGGCGGCGCCTCCACGAGGCAGGGATGCCCCGGCGCCAGCAGCCCGCTGGCCGAGTAGGTGAGAATCACGGGCGCCACGAGCCGCTCCGCGAGCCGCCCGACCGCCTCACCCGCGCCCGCCTGGAGCGCGCCGCCGCCCGCCCAGACCAGCGGCCGCCGGGCGCGCTCGAGCAGCTCGGCGGCGCGCGCGAGCTGGTGCGCGTCCGGCCGCCCGGCGCCAGCTGGGGCTGCAGCTGCGCGCGGCTCCGTGCTACCGGGCCGCTCGCCGCCCGTCTCCCCGTTCAGCAGGTCGGTCGGGATCTCCACGTACACCGGCCGCGCCGGTGCCTCGAGGGCGCTGCGCGCCGCGCGGGCCACCGCGGGGCCGATCTCGCCGGCCGAGTGCACCCGGATCGCCTCCTTCACGACCGGCATGAACATCGCGGCCTGGTCGGTGGCCTCGTGTAGCACGCCACGCCAGACGCCGGGGCGGCGAGCGGTCGACGGGATGTCGGTGGCGATCACCAGCAGCGGCTGGCGCGACGCCCAGGCCTCGCCCACCGCGGCCAGCGTATTGGCGGCGCCAGGGCCGGTCGTGGTGAGCGCGACGCCGAGGCGCCCGCTGGCGCGCGCGTATCCGTCGGCCGCGTAGGCGGCGGTCTGCTCGTGCCGGACGCCCACCAGGCGGATCGGAGAGCCGTTCAGCTCCCGCCACAGCGGGAGGTTGTGCACGCCGGGAAGGCCGAAGGCGATCTCCACCCCGGCGTCCTCGAGCGCAGCCACCGCGGCGCGCGCCCCTGTCAGGATGCCGCTCGATGCAGAGCTCACAGGGAAACCCGCCGCTCGCCGGCGTGCGCGTGGCCGACCTCTCGCGCGTGCTCGCCGGCCCGTACTGCACGATGGTGCTCGCGGACCTGGGCGCGGACGTGGTCAAGGTGGAGCGCCCGCAGGGCGGGGACGAGACCCGCTCCTGGGGGCCACCCTTCGCGGGCGGCGAGGCGGCGTACTACCTGTCGGTGAACCGCGGCAAGCGCAGCTGCGCGCTCGACCTCTCCCAGCCCGAGGGCCGCGCGCTCGCCCTCGAGCTCTGCGGCGGCGCCGACGTGGTGATCGAGAACTTCAAGGTCGGCGGCGCCGACCGGCTGGGCGTCGGATACGAGCAGGTGCGCGAGCGCAACCCGCAGGTCGTGTACTGCTCGATCACCGGGTTCGGCTCCGAGCGCGAGCCGCCCGGACGCCCGGGGTACGACTTCGTGGCTCAGGCGGAGTCGGGCCTGATGTCGATCACGGGTCCGGAGGAGGGCCCGCCGTACAAGGTGGGCGTCGCGCTCGTGGACGTGCTCGCGGGCCTTCACGCGGCCGCCGCCGTGCTCGCCGCGCTGCACGGGGGAGAGGGTGCCCGCATCGAAGTCCCGCTGCTCGATAGCGGCCTCGCGGGGCTCGTGAACGTGGCCCAGAACGCGCTGGTCACGGGCACGGACCCGGAGCGACATGGAAACGCACACCCCAACATCGTGCCTTACCAGGACTTCGAGACCTCGTCAGGACGCGTCGCGGTGGCTGCCGCGAACGACGGACTGTTCCGCGCGCTCTGCTCCGTGCTCGATCTCGCCTCGCTCCCCGAGGACTCTCGCTTCGCGACGAACGCGGGCCGGGTCGAGCACCGAACGGAGCTCATCCCGCTCCTGGAGGCGCGCCTCCGCGAGCGCCCGGCGGAGGAGTGGCTGACGGAGCTCGAGGCCGCGGGCGTTCCTTCCGGGAAGGTGCGCTCGGTGCCCGACGCGCTGGCCGCCGCGGCGGCCGCCGGCCGTCCGGCAACGGTCACGGTGGAGCACCCGAGCGCCGGCCCGCTCGACCTGGTCCGCTCGCCGATCTGGGGCGCCACCCGCCCCGACCCGACACCGCCGCCGCTCCTGGGGGAGCACACGGCGGAGGTGCTCGGCGAGCTGGGTCGCTCCCCGGCCGAGATCGAGGAACTCCGGGCGCGGGGTGTGATCCAGACCTAGTGCGCCTCGCCCGGGCTCGACGCGGGCGGGCGTGATTCCTCGGCCAGCGAGGTGATCGTGAGCGCCCCGCGGGCGGCCTGCTCCATCACGTCGGTGGCCTCGTCGGAGGAGCGCGCGTAGAGCTCCACAAGCATGTGGATCACGATCCGGTCGTCCTCGTGCTTGTGGAAGCGCACGTGGGTGAAGAACTCGCGCGTGCCGTGGTCTCCGAACGCGGCGAAGGCGAGCGACTCGGCGGCTTCCGGCCCCGAGCATGACTCCACCTGATCGGCATCGACCGTGACCGTGCACGAGGCGACCCAGGGCGTACCGGTGACCATTCGCTCCCAGCGGTCCTCCACGGGCTCGATCCGGGAGATGCGCCGGCCGTCCTCGTCATAGAAGGTCAGCGCAAGGTGGGGCTGGTCGTGAAGGCAGTCGAGGCACTGCACCACGGCCTCCTGGACCTCCTCCACCGGGTCGACCGCCTCGCCTGTGTCGGCGTCAACCTTCAAGATGCCCTCGTAATGAAGCTGCACCTCCAGGTTCTGCGACCAGCAGCGGTAGCAGCGCAGCCAGCTCGACTGCGTGCCCACGGACTCCTGCGCGGATCCTTCCATGTGTCCATTATGGCCACCATCGTCATGCTCGCCCCCTCGGGCTGCTCGCTGGGGGCCGACGAGGAGCCCAAACGCGTCTCCGGCGAGGCCGCGAAGGTCGCCGTGACGGTCAACCGCCTGGAGCGCGCGGTCGAGCAGCAGGACTTCGACACGATCTGCGAACAGCTCTTCACCACGAGGGCGCGGGAGCGCGCCGGCGGCGACGAGTGCACGCGCCAGCTGCGCTCCGCGGCGGAGGGCGTCGAGGGGCCCAGCATCGAGATCGAGCGCATCGAGGTGAACAAGGACCGGGCCACCGTCAGGGTCCGGACGGACGCCGAGGGCCAGGAGCGCGTGACCGACGAGCTCGAGCTGCGCCTGCAGGACGGGCGCTGGCTAGTCGAGGCTCTTGGCTAGGGCCTCGAGCGTGGCATCGAAGTCGGTGCCCGAGATGCCGCCGACGCACGGTGACGTGGCGCCGCAGTCGCGGTAGCGGCGCACCGACTCGGTCGCCTCGTCGGGCGGGCCGACGGCCGCCAGCACGCGCAGGAACTCGTCGGTGGCGCCAGCGTCGGGGTCGAACCCGGAGCGCTCGAGCATCGCGCGGTAGTAGGGCAGGTGGAAGTAGGTCACGAGCTCCGAGCGCAGCTGGTCGAGCGCGGGAGTGGGGTCGTCGGTGACCGCCGACGGGACCGCCGCGACTATGTCGAACCCGTCCAGCTCCTTGCCCGCCTTCTCACGGCCCTCGCGGACGGTAGGGACGACCACGTCGCGGATGTAGTGCGGGTTGCAAAGCCAGAGGACCACGCCGTCGGCGATCTCACCGGCAAGGCGGAGCATGCCGGGGGAGAGCCCGGCCAGGTAGATCGGCAGGTCGGGGCGCAGCGGCTCGTAGCCCATGAAGTGGAAGCCGGTGCGGAACTTCTCGCCGGGCGGCGGGTCCTCGCCGCGGAAGATCGCCCGCAGGATCTCCACGTACTCGCGGATTTCTCGCAGGGGCTTGTCGATCGACTGGCCGTACCAGCCCTCCACCACCGGCTTGTGTGAGACCCCGAGCCCGGCCACGGCGCGCCCGCCGGAGAACTCGTCGAGGGTCGCGAAGGACTGCGCCATGTTGGCCGGCGTGCGGGCGTAGATGGGGATCACGCCGGTGCCGAGCGTCACGCGCTCGCTGTTGGCGGCGTAGATGGTGAGGAGCGTGACCGAGTCGCGGCTGCCGATGTGGGTCACGTAGACGGACTCGTAGCCGAGCCCCTCGGCTCTATGCACTCGGCGGATTGCCCCGTCGAGCGACCGTCCTGCGCCGATGAAGGATCCGAGGCCCACGGGGCGCGCAAGCGTACTCCTCCGATCGTAGGAGGCGTGCCATTGCCGGGTCGGGACGACCGGGCGATGGCGAGCCGCCGATCTTGCGCCGATGCTCGTGTGGATGGAGGCAGCGGAGAGACTGCGAGGGCTGACCACGCGCGAGCGTGAGGTCCTCACCCTGCTTGCTCGCGGCTACAGCGGCGAGGAGGTGGCGCGCGAGCTTGGCGTCTCGGCCGAGACCGTGCGCGCCCACGTGCGCAATGCCGTGACGAAGCTGCGGGCCCGCACGCGACTCCATGCCGTCGTGCTGGCGCTCCAGCGCGGCGAAATCACTCCCTGAGCAGCAGCACAACGAGCGCGATCGCGAAGGCCACCTGGCCGATGCCGAGCGCGACCCCGAGGTTGGCTGCTCCGGCCAGCTCGGCGATGCCGACGGTCACGGCGACGACGGCGATGAGGATGGCTACGTCAAGTGACAGGCGCCGCCGTATGGCCCGACCGCTCGGCCCACCACTCGGCGCGCGACCCTCTCCGGGTTCGGCGGCGCTCGCCGCTTGCGTGGCGGGCCCAGGCTTCTTGCGGCGGCTCATCTTGCCGCCTCCAACGCGCTCACCAGCGCGGTCACGCCGGCGGCCGGATCCTGCCGCTCGAGCAGCCGCTCGGCCTCGCGCCGCCCGCCCAGGTCGCGCAGCGCTCGCTCCCCGTGCTCGGCGGTGAACTCGCGCAGGGCAGCTCCGCGGCGCGCACGCACGCGGCGCTCGGCCAGGTCCGTGCCGTCCCGGTGCGCGTCCAGGGCATCCACCAGCTCGCCGATCCCGCTGGGCGACGGCACCGACGAGACCGCCAACACCGGCACCTCCGGGGAGCCGACCGCCGCCAGCGCATGGGTCAGGTCGCGCCGCGAGCGCTTCGCGGCATCGCCGAGGTCGGCCTTCGTGACCACCAGGAGGTCGGGCACCTCCATGATCCCGGCCTTCAGGAACTGGAGAACGTCCCCTGATGCCGGTTGCACGACCACGGCGACGGTGTCGCACACGTCCTCCACGTCGGTCTCCGACTGTCCCACGCCGACCGTCTCCACAACCACCACGTCGAACGCGGGCGCCAGCGCCTCGGCGGCCTCGCGCGTGGCCGCGGCGAGACCGCCGAGCCTGCCGCCGGCAGCGGTGGAGCGGATCAGCACGCCGTCGTCGCGCGGGTCGTGGTCGATGCGGGCACGGTCGCCGAGCAGGGAGCCGCCCGAGCGCTTGCTCGACGGATCGACCGCGAGGACGGCGACGGTCCTCTGTCGGTTGCGCCACTCCGAGACGAGTACAGACAGCAATGAGGACTTACCTGCTCCGGGCGGACCCGTTATCCCAATTACGTGGGCCGGCGGTTCGCGTTCGAGCGCGGCGGGCGAGACCTCGCTCAGCAGCGCTCGGGTCGCGTCTCTCTCGCCGCGGTTCTCGATCACGTTCAGCGCGGCGGCGGCCGCCGAGCGGTCGCCGTCACGCAGCCTGCGCCCCAGCTCTGCGGGATCCGTGGCCATCGGCGCGGGACGCTAGCGCGAGCAGCGTTCGGGTCACCCATTCCTTCTCGAACACCACCTGCCGGCCGGTGAAGCGAACAGGTTCGAAGCCGGCGAGCCGCAGGAGCACGTCCCGCCGCGTGTCGCGCTCCCTGGACTGCCTGGTCCGGTGAAAGCGGTGCCCGTCCGTCTCGACCGCCAGACGCTCTCTGCGCCAGAGAAAGTCGATCTTGGCGGGCGTGCCATCCGGAAGCGTCATCCAGGCGTTGACCTCGGGGGTTGGCAGGTTTGTGTCGCGGCAGAGTGCGAGGAAGGCCTCCTCGAGCTCGCTTTCGGTGAGGGTCTGGCCGTGCAGGTCCTCGAGCACTGAGCCCAGCATCCCGCCGCCCCGCCGCCGCCCGGCGCGGTCGATCGCTCGCTCCACCTCGTTCAGGTCGAAAAGCTGAAGTACCTCCGCCTGCTCGACCGCTCTCTCCACGGCGCGGCGGGGCACCACGTCGCCGAGGTCCACGAGCGTGCGGGCGACGGTCGTGCACGGGATGCCATCGACGCTCGTGATGTCGTTCGCGGTGAGCGTCACGCTTCTGTGCACTTCGATCGCCTGTCTCGCCCTGGCCGAGGGGCTGGGTAAGGAGATGTCGCTCTTGCTGCGGTTGTCTGGCCGGAGGCCCCAGAGGCCCGCGGCGGAGCGGTGTGAGAGGGCCGCGGTCGCTCCGCAGGCCAGCACGGCGGCCATCCAGTGCCCGCGGCCGGTGAGCTTCGAGCGGCCGACGGCGTACACGGCGCGGTGGATGCGGTGGAGGTTTCCGCGCGACACGCGCTTGCGCACCGCGCTAGCAGTGAGGCCCATATCGCAGAGCTGCCGGAGCCCCACAACGCCGTGCTGTCGGTCCGCCAGGGCGGCGATCCGGGCATCGATCGGAAGCTCAACACGTTGCGGGACTATTTGTCCCGCTTTGTGTTGAGCTTCCTTCTTCACCGCCCTCGCAGCGTCCCAGGGTGCCGCTGACGTGGGTGTTACGAGCGTGAAGGGGCGGCTACGCCGGTGTTGCGACGCCGTGGTGGGCCGCCACCAGGTCCACGATGTCGCCCATGATGCGGCTCACCTCGAAGTCCTTCGGGGTGTAGACGCGGGCGACGCCGGCCTCGAGGAGGGCGGCCTCGTCGGCGGGCGGGATGATGCCGCCGACCACGACGGGGACGTCGGCGCCGGCGTCGCGGAGCTCCGCCAGGACCGAGGGGATCAGCTCCGCGTGGGAGCCGGACAGGATCGAGAGCCCCACCACGTGGACGCCTTCGTCCAAGGCGGTTCGCGCGATCCGGGCCGGCGTGAGCCGAATGCCCTCGTAGACCACGTCCATGCCCGCATCGCGAGCGCGCACGGCGATCTGCTCCGCCCCGTTCGAATGGCCGTCGAGCCCCGGCTTGCCGACCAAGATCTTGATGCGGCGCCCCAGCGTGGCCGACACCTCCTCGACACGGTCGCGCAGGGCCGTCAATGCATCGTCAGTCGGCGCGGCGGCGGCGTCGCCGACCCCCGTCGGCGCGCGATACTCCCCAAAGACAGATCTGAGAGCAGCGGACCACTCGCCGGTGGTCGCCCCTGCGGCGGCCGCGGCGAGCGTGGCGGGCATGATGTTGACCTCGGCGTCCGCGGCCGCTCCCCTCAGTGCTTCGAGGGCGGCCTCGACGGCGGAAGCGTCGCGGGCGGAGCGCCACGCGTCCAGGGCGGCGACGGAGGAGGACTCGACGGCGGGGTCAACCCGGAGGATGCCGCCGTCCTCGCCGGCCTGGAGGGGCGAGGGCTCCGCCTCGGTGTACACGTTCTTACCGACCACCTTCAGGTCCCCGCTCTCGATCCGCTGCACGCGCGCCCGGTGCGACTCGACCATCTTGGTCTTCATGTACGGCACCGCCGCCACCGCGCCGCCCTGCTCGGCCACCATGGCCATCTCCTCGCGCGCGCCCTCCACCAGCTCGTCCACAAGCCCGTCCATCACCTTCGAGCCCTCGAAGATGTCCGGGTACTCGAGCAGGTCGGTCTCGTAGGCGAGGATCTGCTGGATCCGCAGCGACCACTGCTGGTCCCACGGCCGCGGCAGCCCGAGGGCCTCGTTCCAGGCGGGCAGCTGCAGCGCCCGCGCGCGCGCCTCGCGGCCCATCGTCACGGCCAGTGCCTCGAGCACGATCCGGATGATGTTGTTCTCCGGCTGCGACTCGGTCAGCCCGAGCGAGTTCACCTGCACCCCGTAGCGGAAGCGCAGCAGCTTCTCGTCGTCCACGCCGTAGCGCTCGCGGCCGATCTCCTCCCAGAGCCGGCCCATCGCGCGCAGCTTCGCGTGTTCCTCCACGAAGCGAATGCCGGCGTTGACGAAGAACGAGATGCGCCCGAACACGCGCGGGAAGGTCTCGTCGTCGACACGCTCGCGCACGCGGTCGAGCACCGCCTGGGCCGTGGAGAGCGCATAGGCGATCTCCTGCACAGGCGTGGCTCCGGCCTCCTGGAGGTGGTACGAGCAGATGTTGATCGGGTTCCAGCGCGGCACCTCGTCGACCGTGAAGGCGATCATGTCGGCGATCAGGCGCATCGAGGGCTCGGGCGGGAACGCGTAGGTCCCGCGCGAGAGGAACTCCTTGATGATGTCGTTCTGGGTCGTGCCCTGGAGCGAGTGGCGGTCGACCCCGTTCTCCTCCGCCACGGTCATGTACAGCGCCAGCAGCCAGGCCGCCGTGGCGTTGATCGTCATCGACGTGTTCATCTCGTCGAGCGGGATCCCGTCCAGCAGCGTGTGCATGTCGCCCTTGTGGGCGATCGACACGCCGACCTTGCCGACCTCGCCGCGCGAAAGCTCGTGATCCGGGTCGTAGCCGGTCTGGGTGGGCAGGTCGAACGCCACCGACAGGCCCGTCTGGCCCTTGGCCAGATTGCGCCGGTACAGCTCGTTTGACTCTCTCGCAGTGCTGTGGCCCGCGTAGGTGCGCATCACCCAGGGGCTGTCGCGCTCGGGCAGCCGATGCTCGGTCACCCCACTGATTGTATGGTCCGGACCCCTGTGAGCCGCCCAATTGACGTGCTGCATCTCGGGCGCGACCGGGTGATATGCGCCTACGAGGTGGACGGTGTGATCGTCGATCCCGGGCCGTCGTCCTCGGTGGAAACCCTGATCGACCGCCTCGGCCCGGTCGAGCCGCGTGCCCTGCTCCTCACGCACATCCACCTCGATCACGCCGGGGCCACGGGCGTGCTCTGCCGCCGCTATCCGAAGCTCAAGGTGTACGTGCACGAGCTCGGCGCGCCGCACCTAGTGGACCCGTCCAAGCTCCTGAAGAGCGCCGGCCGCCTCTACGGTGATGACATGTGGGAGCTCTGGGGAGAGGTCGCGCCCGTGCCCGAGGAGCGGATCACCGCCCTCAAGGGAGGCGAGACCGTGGAGGGCTTTCGCGTGGCCTACACGCCCGGGCACGCATCGCACCACGTCTCCTATCTGCACGAGGAGTCCGGCGACGCCTACGTGGGCGACGTGGCCGGCGTTCGCATCCCGCCGTACGACCACACGATCGCGCCCACGCCGCCGCCCGACATCGACGTGGAGGGGTGGCTCGACTCGCTGCACACGCTCGCCTGCTGGAACCCGCAGACGCTCGGCCTCACGCACTTCGGGCAGGTAACCGAGGTGACCGATCACCTCCACCGCATCCGGTCCGCGCTCGTGGAGTCGGCCGACAGCGCCCGCCTCGACGGCGAGGAGCGCTTCATCGCGAAGCTCGAGGAGGAGATCGGCGACGCCACCGACCTCGCCACGGTCGAGTGCTTCGAGCAGGCCGCCCCGCCGAACCAGCTCTACATGGGGCTGGAGCGCTACTGGCGCAAGAAGGCCGAATGAGCCAGACCGTCGAGCTACCGCGCGTGGGCGGCCCGGGCAGCGGCCTGGACGACAACTGGCGCGTGATCGTCCTCAACGACAACCACAACACTTTCGAGGGTGTGGCGTTCGCGCTCTCCTCGACGCTGCCGGGGGTGACCTACGACGCCGGCATGTCGATGGCGAACGAGATCCACACCAAGGGCCAGGCGATCGTGTGGACGGGGGCGCGCGAGCTCGCCGAGCACTACTGGGAGCTGCTGAAGGACGCGAAGCTGACTATGGCTCCACTGGAGCAGGGCTGACCGTCTCGCCCGCGCCGACGATCTCCCAGAACGTCGGCAGCAGCGGCACCTGGTAGGTGCCGG
>DASUQG010000083.1:0-2360 GCA_036280695.1 Thermoleophilaceae bacterium | reverse complement strand
GCGCCGGGCGGCGCGCTGCAGACCTAGCCGATCCGCTCCAGCACCGGATCGAGCGCGGCCTTCAGGCCCCGCCAGTCGCGCGCGCCGATCACCCCGTCGCGCTCCACCAGCTCCTCGTTCCACGGGTGGACGATGGTGGCGGCCACGATGCCGACCTCGCGCGCCTTCGTGATGTTCACGGGGCTGTCGTCCACCAGCACGTGGATTCCGAGCTCCGCGCAGCGCGGCACCTTGTCGAACGAGCAGTGAAGGTCGTCCCACGGCATGCCGATCGAGTCGAGCCAGGCGGCCGTGGCCTCGTAGGTGCTGCGGCGGCGATGGCTCGTCACGTGGATCCAGTGCCCCTGCGCGTGCCACTCGGTCACGGTCTGGACGGCGTCCGGGTACGGCACGCCGGCGGCGATGTTCTCGTCGGAGTGCGTCTCCTCCACACAGTGGACGATCGCGTCGCGCTCCAGCACCGTGATGCCCCAGTCGCGCTGCTCCTCGTAGGGCAGCTCCACGCCGTAGCGCTCCCGCGCGATGCGCTGGAGCAGATCCCAGTAGTGGTGCAGGGTCGAGTCGATGTCCAGCGCGATCCGTGCCACGGCTCCGTACAGTAAGGGCATGCCACGCAAAGCTCTCTCCCCCGGCGCGGCCCCCGCCACCCCGTGGCGCTACCGCGACGCCGGCGACGACTACGGCGCCACCGCATCCCCGGACTGGCGGCAGACAAACTGGGCCAGCGAGCTCAAGCGGGTGGAGATCGACGGCACGCCGATCAACTACGTGGACGTGGGATCGCCCGGCCTGCACGAGCCCGTGGTGCTGGTCCACGGGCTCGGCGGCCAGTGGCAGAACTGGCTCGAGAACATCCCCCGGCTCGCGCAGGAGCGGCGCGTGCTGGCGCTCGACCTGCCGGGCCACGGGCTCACGCCAGAGCCGGAGGACGGCAAGATCAGCATCACCGGCTACGGGCGCTGCGTGGACGCGTTCTGCGAGCGGCTCGGCCTCGGCAAGGTCGCGCTCGTGGGGAACTCCATGGGCGGCTTCGTGACCGCGGAGGTCGCGATCCAGTTCCCCGAGCGCGTCTCGCGCCTGACGCTCGTCTCCGCCGCGGGGGTCTCGTCCGCGGACGCGCTCCAGCAGCCGATACTCCTGTTCGGCCGCGTGGCGGCGGCGCTCGCCATGAACACGGCCGCTCGGCACCGCACGCTGGCGGCGCGCCCCATCACGCGGCACAGCTCGCTGCTGCTCGTGGCGCGCCACCCCCGCCTGCTGAAGGCGGACCTGGCCTACGAGGGCTTCTTCAAAGGCGCCGGCAAGGGCGGCTTCGACGACGCGCTGCGCGCCTGCCTCGACTACGACTTCCGCGACCGCCTGCCGGACGTGAAGGTGCCCACGCTGATCGTCTGGGGTGAGAAGGACTCGATCATCCCGGTGCGCGACGCCAACGAGTTCGAGCGCCTGATCCCGGACAGCCGCAAGGTCGTGATGCGCGACACCGGCCACATACCGATGGCCGAGCGCCCGCAGGCGTTCAACGACGTGCTGACCGAGTTCCTGGCCGAGAGCGGCCCCGCCGAGCACAAGGAGCCGGTCGACGGCGAGTCGCAGGCCGCCTAGCAGACGGCGGCCGAGTAGCCCTCGACCTCCTCGATCGCCCGATCAACCGCGTTGATCGCCCCAAATAGCCGGCTGTACGCGGTGCCGGAGCCGCGCCCGAGGTTCAGCCTGAGTTCCCAGATCCCCGACTGGTGCAACAGCCGCCCGCGCTGGGTGCGGAGCGCTTCCTGATCCGCTTCAAGCTGTGCGCAGAGCGCGGGACGCTGCTCCGGGGCGATCTGGCTCCCGAGCGGCGGAGTCGGGCGGATTCCGGGCCCGGTTGACGAGCTTCCGTCGAATGCGGTCCCGGGGATGCCCGTCCGTCCCCGCACGCGCTTGTCCCGCAGCACGATCCAGCCCGAGAGGTACGCCTGGCCGGCGTGCCGGTAGCTGCGCTCGATCAGCGCGCCCCCGAACCCGGTCTCGGCGGCGAAGGCGAGGGCGCGGCCGTCGGGGAGCGTCACGGTCCCCCCGGCTTCTCGGCGCTGGAGCTGGGCGTCGAGACGGACCCCGTATGCCGACGCGCCGATCGTGCCGTCGGAGCCGACGTTGCCCCTGAACCAGGCCGACAGCGTCGCTCCCTTCGGGGTTGCGTCGGACACGTAGGCCCTGAAGCGCTCGCCGCGCTTGACGAGTCCCACGAAGCCGCCTGAGCCGTCGATCCGCGCGGTGTAGTGGGTGGCCGGCGGGGTCAGCGCCGACGCCGTCGCCGGGCTCAGGAGGGCGGCGAGGACGGCGAGCGCGGCCAGCCGAGCCATCAGCCGGTGATCGCGCCC
>DASUQG010000082.1:0-2401 GCA_036280695.1 Thermoleophilaceae bacterium | reverse complement strand
GATGGCGGTGATGGCTGCGTCGAGCCCACCACCGAGACGATCCAGAGCGGTGAGTACAAGCCGCTCTCGCGACCGCTGTTCATGTATCCGAGCACGAAGGCGCTGAAGCGCCCCGAGGTCAAGGCGTTCCTCGACTACATCCTCGAGAACTACCAGCCGATCGCGGAGGCGTCGCAGATCGTCCCGATGAGCTCGGAGCAGGCGGACAAGGCGAAGACCGCGCTCGGGAGCTAGGTGGAAGCAGCGAGCACAGCAGCGGCAGCAGGCGGCCGCCCGGCGGCACCGAGCCTCCGGGCGGCCCGCCGCCGTTATGGGGAGGACCTGATCAAGGGCCTTCTGGTGGTGGCTGCGCTGATCTCGCTGCTCACCACGACGGGGATCGTCTACGCGCTCGTGAAGGAGACGATCGTCTTCTTCGGCGACGTGGGCGTCGGCGAGTTCCTGTTCGGCACGAAGTGGACGCCGCTGTTCGGCGACCCCAGCTTCGGAGTGCTCCCGCTGATCGCCGGGACCTTCGCGACCACGCTGATCGCGCTCGTCGTGGCGATCCCGCTCGGCCTCGGCGCGGCCATCTACCTGAGCGAGTACGCACGCCCGCGCGTGCGCAAGACCATCAAGCCGATGCTCGAGCTGCTCGCCGGCGTGCCGACGATCGTGTTCGGCTACTTCGCGCTCACGTTCTTCACGCCGGAGATCCTGCGCAGCTTTCTCCACATGGACGTGGCGATCTTCAACGCGCTCGCCGCCGGGATCATCATCGGCTTCCTGATCATCCCGATCGTGGCGTCGATCTCGGAGGACTCGATGCGGTCGGTGCCGCAGGCCCTGCGCGAGGGCGCCTTCGGGCTCGGCGCGTCGAAGTTCCAGGTGAGCCTGCGGGTGGTATTCCCGGCGGCCCTGTCGGGCATCGTGGCCTCGATCGTGCTCGCCATGTCGCGCGCGGTCGGCGAGACGATGGTCGTCCTGATCGCCGGCGGACAGCAGCCGCAGTGGGGCGCCGACGTGGGCAAGTCGATGGAGACGCTCACGGCGTTCATCGGCGCCACGGCAAAGGGCGACGCCGCGACCGGCTCGACCGCCTACAAGACGATCTTCGCGGTCGGCACGACCCTGTTCGTGATCACGCTCGCGATGAACCTGCTCTCGATCCGGTTCGTCCGCAAGTACCGGCAGGTGTACGAATGAGCGCGCGCCAGGACGCGATCGGCCAGGCGACGGCCTCGCAGCGAATCAAGGATCTGGCGTTCCGCCTCGCCCTACTCGCCTGCCTCGCGCTGGCGATCGGCCTGCTCGTCGTGCTGCTCGTGGACGTGGCCCTCGACGGGGTGGGCGCGCTCGACTGGGACTTCATCAACAACTTCACGTCGATCACGGCGGACAAGGCGGGGATCCAGGCGGGGCTCTGGGGCACGATCTGGCTGATGGGCGTGTGCGCCTTCTTCATCGTGCCGGTCGGGGTGGCGACGGCGATCTACCTGGAGGAGTACGGCGACCCCACGAAGTGGTGGAACCGCCTGATCGAGCTGAACATCCAGAACCTGGCCGCCGTGCCGTCGATCGTGTACGGCATCCTGGGCCTGGCGTTCCTCGTGCGCGGGCCGCTCAGCCTCGGCAACGTGGTGCTGGCCGGCGGCCTCACGCTCGCGCTGCTGGTGCTGCCGATGGTGATCATCGCGGGCCGCGAGGCGCTGCGGGCCGTGCCGTCGTCGATCCGCGAGGGGTCGATGGCGCTCGGCGCAACCCAGTGGCAGACGATCTGGCGCCAGGTCCTGCCCGCGGCGGTGCCCGGCATCGCCACCGGGGTGATCCTCGCGCTCTCGCGCGCGATCGGCGAGACCGCGCCGCTGATCGTGGTCGGCGCGGTCGCGGTCATCGCATTCAACCCGGAGGGCCTCGACTCACAGTTCACCGCGATGCCGATCCAGATCTTCGACTGGATCTCGCGCGCGTCCAACGACGTCAACAACTACAGGCCACTCGCGGCGGCCGGGATCCTGCTGCTGATGATCCTGCTGCTCGCCATGAACAGCGTCGCGATCTGGCTACGAAACCGTTACGAGCAGAAGTGGTAGGTGATCCAGAATGGCCGAGCCAGTGACCGAGCAGCCGGAGATCCGGGTGGAAGTGCCGACACACCCCGCTGAGGACCGCCCCCAGGGGGACGGTGCGAGGTTCCCGCGCAGGGCGATCTTCAAGCTCGACGATGTCGCCGTTGCTTACAACGGGAAGCCGGCGGTGCGCGACGTCACTTTCGACATCGGCAAGAACGAGATCACCGCGCTCATCGGGCCGTCCGGTTGTGGCAAGTCCACGCTGATCCGCTGCCTCAACCGGATGAACGACCTGATCCCGGGCGCGGTCGTGACCGGCCACGTGCATTACCACGGCCAGGACCTGTACG
>DASUQG010000081.1:0-3118 GCA_036280695.1 Thermoleophilaceae bacterium | reverse complement strand
CGACCATGATCAGCAGCGGGTCCCGCAGCTTCGCCGGGCGGGGAATGCCCTGCAGGCGGTCGACCAGCCGCCGGCCGGCGGCGCGGCTGGGAAAGTTGGCGGCGAAGAGGACGATCCCGGCGACCTTGCCCTCGCGGATCGCCGCCCGCAGCGCCGGCGAGATCGAGGTGCCGCCAAGGCCGGTGACGATCCGCTCGCCGGCAAGCTGCTTCAGCGAGAGCGTCTCGGCGGGGCGAGGTTCGGGGGCCGGGTCGTTGCCGAGCATCGCGCCCAAGGCAAAGGCCACGATCGCCAAGCACGAAAGCGTCCCCAGCGAAAGCCGTCGCCTAGCCGCGCGCTCCATCCGCCCCGATGCTATGGGCCAGGCGTCCGGGGCGCTTCTTAGGCTGCGCCCAGATGCCCCCCTTGATCACTGCCGAGGAGGCCCTTGCCTACGGCCGCCTCACCGACCACGACGAGATCGGCGGCCTCGTCGAACGCGCCTGGCAGGTCCGCCAGGAGAACTTCGGCAACTCGACCGACATGTGCTCGCTGGTCAACGCCAAGTCCGGCGGCTGCGCCGAGGACTGCGGCTTCTGCGCCCAGTCCCGCTACGCCGAGGCCGACACGCCGATGCACGCGATGATGGAGCCGGAGCAGATCCTCGAGCACGCAAAAGCGGCCGAGGCGGCCGGCGCCCACCGCTTCTGCATGGTCACCCAGGGCCAGGGGCTCTCGAAGCGGGACTTCGAGAAGATCCTCGCGGGCGCGCGCCTGGTCTCCGAACACACGAACCTGAAGCGCTGCGTCTCGATCGGCCACATGTCGGCCGCGCGCGCGAAGGCGCTCAAGGAGGCCGGCGTCCAGCGCGTGCACCACAACGTCGAGACGGCAGAGAGTTATTACCCCGAGGTGTCGAGCACGGTCCGCTACGAGGGCCGGATCCGGACCGTCGACGCGGTCCGCGAGGCCGGTCTCGAGACCTGCGTCGGCGGCATCCTCAACCTCGGGGAGTCGCGCGAGCAGCGCGTGGAGATGGCGTTCCAGCTCGCGGCACTCGACCCGACCTCGGTGCCGATCAACCTCCTGAACCCGCGCCCCGGCACCAAGTTCGGCGACCGCAAGCTGATGGACCCGTGGGAGGCGGTCCAGTGGGTCGCGATCTTCCGGCTGATCATCCCGGACGCGCTCTTCCGCCTCTGCGGCGGGCGCAACGAGAACCTCGGCGTGGGCGAGTTCCAGAAGCTCGCGGTGAAGGCCGGGCTGAACGGCGTGATGATGGGCAACTTCCTCACCACGCTGGGCTCGGAGCCGGAGTGGGACCGGCAGATGTTCGAGGAGCTCGGGCTGAACGTGGCCCGCCAGGACGACAACGGCGCCAACCCGCGGCCGGACAACCGCTCGGGGTGGCTCGAGGGCGAAACGCCCCGCACGCCGCTCGACGAGCTGATCGACTCGCAAGAGGAAGCGAACTTTTGGAACCCAGCCACACAACTCCGTCACAAGAAGAAGACATCGGTGCCGCCGCGGCCGGATGGGGCGCCGAACGCGTTTCCGGAGCTGGTCCACGTGGAGGCCCGCCGGATGGAGCCGGCCGCATGAGCAGCGACATCCAGGATCGCCTCGACGAGATTCGCAACAAGGGTCTCTACCGGCGCATGCGCTGCGTGTCGGGCCCGCAGGGCCCGCGGGTCCTGCTGGACGGCAAGCCGGTGCTGCTGCTCTGCTCGAACAACTACCTCGGCCTCGCCGATCACCCGCGCGTGCGCGAGGCGGCCGCCGAGGCCGCGAGGCGCTACGGCGCGGGCTCGGGCGCGTCGCGCCTGATCTCGGGCAACATGACGATCCACCGCCGGCTCGAGGAGCAGCTCGCCGGTTTCAAGCGCTCCGAGGCCTGCCTGCTGTTCGGCTCCGGCTACCTGGCGAACGCGGGCGTTGTGTCGGCGCTGGCGCGCGAGGGCGACGTGGTCTTCTCAGACGCCCTCAACCACGCGAGCATCATCGACGGCTGCCGGCTCTCGCGAGCGGAGACGTTCGTCTACGACCACTGCGACACCGACCACCTCGAGTGGGGCCTGCGCCAGGCGGAGGGCCGCGGATCGCTGATCGTGACCGACGGCGTCTTCTCGATGGACGGCGACGTCGCGCCGCTCGAGCGCATCGTCGAGCTGGGGCAGCGCTACGACGCCCGCGTGATGGTCGACGAGGCGCACGGCACGGGTGCCATCGGGCCGGACGGGCGCGGCGCCGTGGCTGAGGCCGGCCTCGAAGACGAGGTGGACGTGATCGTCGGCACGCTCGGCAAGGCGCTCGGCTCGTACGGGGCGTACGTGTGCTGCGACAAGCAGATGGCCAAGTACCTGATCAACACGGCCCGCACGCTCATCTTCTCGACCGCCCTGTCGCCGCCCGCGGTGGCGGCAGCGATGGCGGCGCTCGAGCTGCTGCGCGAGCAGCCGCGTCGGGTGGAGAAGCTCCAGCGAAACGCCGCGGTCCTGAGAGAGGCGCTCGCGGAGGAGGGCCTCCCGGTTCCCGAGAGCACGACCCAGATCCTCCCCGTGGTCGTGGGCGACGCGACGGAGGCCGTGCTCGCCAGTGAGCGCGCACTCGAGAAGGGCATCTTCGCCCAGGCGATCCGGCCCCCGACCGTGCCCGCGGGCAGCTCCCGCCTGCGACTGACGGTCATGGCCTCCCACACGAAGTCCGAGCTGCGCGACGCCGCGCGGCTGCTCGGTGCGTGCGTGCGGGTCCGCCCGCGCGCGGTTCCGGACGTGCAGCTCTTCGACGGCCTTCGCGACGCCGCGTAGTTGCGCGGCGTCTTCGTCACCGGCACAGACACCGAGGTGGGCAAGTCGGTCGTGGCGGCGTCGGTGTGCGCGGCGCTCGCCGCCCGCGGCGAGCGCGTTGCCGCGTTCAAGCCCGTGGTCACGGGGCTGGACGACGAGCCGGGGGAGTTCGGGCACGACCACGAGCTGCTCGCGTCGGTCGCGAACGCGGCGCAGGCGCCCGAGGACGTGGCCCCCTACCGCTTCGGGCCGCCGCTCTCACCGCACCTCGCGGCCGAGCTCGCCGGCGAGCGCATAGAGCCGGCGCGGCTGGTCGAGGCGGCGCGCGCTCACGAGCTGCTGGTGTGCGAGGG
>DASUQG010000080.1:0-10529 GCA_036280695.1 Thermoleophilaceae bacterium | reverse complement strand
AACGCGCTGAGGGTCGGCCTGCTCACCACCGCCCTGCTCGGCCTCACCTTCCTGACGATCCAGGTGAACGAGTACGTGCACATCGGCTTCGCGCCGCACGACCACGCGCAGGGCACCATCTTCTACGGCCTGACCGGCCTGCACGGAGCCCACGTCTTCGTGGGCCTCACGCTGCTCACGTTCGCCACGATCCGCGCCTTCCGCGGCCACTTCACCGCCAAGGAGCACCGCGGGGTCGAGGTGCCGGGGATCTACTGGCACTTCGTCGACGTGATGTGGATCGTCGTGTACTCGTCGGTCTACCTCCTCTAGGCCGTGCTGAACCCGCTCAGGTCCGAGCAGGAGGCGTTCCGCTTCCTGCTCTACGTCCTGGTCGTGGCTGCGGTCGTGCTCGGCATCGTGTTCGCCGTCCGCGCGATCACGTGAGCCCGGACCTCGAGCTGGCGGAGCGCGCCGCGCGCGCCGCCGGGGAGGTGCTGATGTCGTACTACGGGCGCGCGCCGGAGGGCCTTGCGTCCAAGACCTCTGCGACCGATCCCGTCTCCGACGCGGACCGCGAGGCGGAGCGCGTGATCCGCGAGCTGCTGGAGCGCGAGCGCCCCGACGACGGCCTCGTGGGCGAGGAGGGCTCGCGCATCACCGCCGACAGCGGCCGCCGCTGGATCGTCGACCCGCTCGACGGCACCGTCAACTTCCTCTACGGCCTGCGGGCGTGGGGCGTGAGCATCGCGCTCGAGGACGAGGACGGACTCGCCGTGGGAGTCGTCTTCAACCCCGTGAGCGGGGAGTGCTTCGCGGCCGAGCGCGGGAAGGGAGCGACCGTGAACGGGAGCCCGATCCACGTGACCGAGTGCCGCTCGCTCGAGCGGGCGATGGTCGCCACGGGCTTCTCGTACGAGTCGGTGCGACGCGCCGAGCAGGCCGAGATCCTGCTGAAGCTGCTGCCGCGCATCCGCGATCTGCGCCGCGCGGGCGCCGCCGCGCTCGACCTCGCCTACGTGGCGGCCGGTCGCGTGGACGCCTTCTACGAGCGCGGCCTGAAGCGCTGGGACGAGGCCGCCGGGCGCCTCCTGGTGCATGAGGCGGGCGGCGTCACGGCCGAGCTCGAGGGCGAGCCACACGGCGTGGTGGCGGCCGCGACGCCTGAGCTCCGTGAAGAGCTGCTGCCGCTCGTCTGATAGAGCCAGACGGGGCTAGCCGCCGCCGTTTTGGAGGAGGTAGTCGACCAGCGCCTGGATCTGCTCGTCCGTGAGGCGGCCCTCGAAGGACGGCATCGCGTTCCCGAAGCCCTCTGTGATGAAGGCGTCCGGCTGGGTGAGCGACTCGCGCACGTACTCCTCGGCGGACTTTCCGGGCTCGCGCTCGCCGGCGGCCTGGGCGAGCTCGTCCAAGTTCGGGCCGATGGTGCCGTTGGAGCCGGCCGGCCCGAACGTGTGGCAGCCGGCGCAGCCGGCCGCCGTGAAGATCTGCTCGCCGGTCTTGGCCTGGGCGAGCCCCGCCGACGCCAGCGCGCCCTCGTCCTGCCCGGACTTGTCGGCCGCGAAGCCCACGTACGCCGCAACGTCGCGGGCGTCGTCGCCCTTCACGAGCCCCGCGGGCATGATGCTGTTCCTGCGCGGGTGCAGGATCTGCTTGTGCACGATGCCCTCGACGGTGTCGCGGTCGAGCCCGTCGGCCAGCGCGGTCTGGAAGGCGGCGTCGAGGCTCGGTCCCTGCGTGCCCCCGGTGCCGGCGCGGGCGAGCGCGTGGCAGGAGCCGCACTTCTCCACGAACTGCGCCTTGCCGTTCGACAGGTCGGGCTCCTCGCGCCCGCACGCAGCGAGGGGCAACGCGACAGCGACGGCGCAGAGCGCCGCGAGCAGCGGCCTGACCGTGTTGCGGGCGAGGCTCACGGGGCGGGAACACTACCCACTGGAGGGGCTGGACGCAGCATCGATCACGCCCTCCGCAACGCTCTCCCAGGAGTACCGGCGGGCGGCCTCGGCGGCCAGCGCATTGCGGGCCCGCTCGCGCTCCGCGGGGTCGAGCGTGAGCCACGTGACGAGCTTCTCGGCGATCTCCCTGACGGCACCGGGGCCGACCTCGAACGACATCAGCGGTCGCAGCTCCTCGGGCAGCGCCGGCGCCAGGGTTGCCGTGACCTCGGCCATTCCGGAGTGGTCAGCGGACAGCGGCAGCGCCCCGCAGGCCGCGGCCTCCGCGGCCACCATCCCAAACGACTCCGGGAACGTGGACGGCATGACCTGCGCCTCGACCGCGGGCAGCAGGTCGGGCAGGTCGTCGTGCTCGAGCCGGCCGGTGAAGTGGACGCGCTCGGCGGCGGCCGGCGCGGCGCGCAGCCAGTCCTCGCCGATCGTGTCGAGGAACGCGTTCAGGTGGCGGAGCTCGCCCGGCGGGCCGCCCTCCAGCTCGCGTCCGCGCGCGGCGATCTCCCGCAATGCGTCCACGTCGGCCCGGCGTAGCGCGCGGGCGAAGCGGTCGAGCGCCTCGCGGTAGGTGCCGAACCCGACCACGAGCAGCCGCGCGTCGGGCACGCGATCCACGACGAGCGGCCATGCCGCCAGCAGCAGGTCCACGCCCTTCGACACGATCAGCTTGCCGACGAAGCTGACGATCCGGTCGCGGGACGGGTCGAGCGTGCGCAACACGTCGGCGGTTCCCTGCTCGCCACCCCAGTCGGCCGCGGGCCGCGAGGCCACCCGCTCCAGGTCCGGCTCGCGGCGGCGGAATCTGTGCACGTCCACCCCGGGCGGCCCCAGGCGCGTTCGCTCGCGCAGGGACGGCTCGTCGGCCAGCACCTCGAAGAGCGACTCGCCGGTGTGGCGCGAGCCCACGAGCACGCCGTTCGCTGCGCGGATCCCCTCGAGCGCGTACGGGAGGAAGCGCTCGCGGTGCGGGCGCACGGTGTACTCGAGCGCGCTGCCGTGGATCTTGACCGCGTAGGGAGCCGCTCCCTCGAGGGCACGGGCCAGGATCACCGGCCCCATCACCAGATGGTTCGCGAGTGCCACGTCGGGCGTCGGGACGGCGCGCACCGCCTCCACGTTGGCGTCGATGTAGTGCTCGAGCTCGGCGTCGGTGAGCTCCTGGAACGGCTTGGCGTCGAATCCCTCGTACTCGTCGGCCACGTAGACGGGCAGCACGCGCCCGATGTCCGGTAGGTGCACCGTCACCCCCTCGGGCGGCGAGTAGTCGCGGTCCTGGCAGAGCAGGTCAACCTCGTGGCCGAGCTCGGCCAGCGTCCGGACCAGATTGGCGTTGTAGATGTTGCTGCCGGTCCCCCGGAGCAGGTAGCCGTGGAAGATCAGGATCCGCATGCCTCGCCGCTATTCTTCCGCGCCGATGCCCGCCCGCCAGAAGTACCGCCTGCGAGCCCGCTCGGACCGCGAGATCATCCGCGAGGTCGAGCCGGGGGTCACCTACGTGGACGCCGAGACCGGCGAGGAGTTCCAGGTGGTGGGAGCGATGCTCCCGCTCGCTCCGTCGCCCAGCAGCCTTCCCTATGCGGTCGAGAACCTGAGGCTGTGCGGATGCTCCCTCGAGCAGCTCGTCCCGAACGACGTGAACGACTGCACGCACTGCGGCCGGCGGGTTCCGGCCGTCGAGCGCTGAACCTCAGAGCCCGGCTGCTGCCGCTGCTGCTCGTGGCGGCACTCGCGGGCTGTGGGGGCGACGACGAGCCGGCGGAGACCACGCGCGAGCTGCCCGAGCTGTCGCTTCCGAGCACCGAGGCGGCCCCGACCGTCGAGCAGACCGAAACGTCGTCCACGACGGTGGATCCGGCCACGGAGACGCTCCCGCTCGAGGGTCCGCCGCCGTCCGACACCGCCCCCGCTGACACGCCGGAGAGCGACACCGCGCCGCCAGAGGACAGTCCGGCCGAGCGCTTCGAGGAGTACTGCAACGAGAATCCGGGCGCCTGCGGCTGACCTCAGACGAGGCAGCCCAGCGCCTTCTCGCGCGAGTCGACGATCGTGAGGTGGCCCACGAGGCCGGTGACCTCGAACGGCCGCAGCACGCGCTGTGTCGGGCACACGAGCACCATCTGCATGTGCCGCGCCGTGTAATGGCGCAGGGCGTTCAGCAGCACGCCGATTCCCGTGGAGTCCATGAAGGTCACCTCGGCGAGGTCCACGACCACCGCACGCTTGCCCTCGTCGGCCAATCCGAAGAGACGGCTCCCCAGCCTAGGCGCCGTCATCGCATCGATCTCCCCCCGGAGCGACACGACGTGGGTTGTCTCGTCGACGTCCTCGTCGACCAACCCGAAGTCGATCACGGGGCGCAAGCTATCAGGCGTGACGCCGTGCCGCGCCGGGTCAGCTCTGACGGTGCGCCGGGACGGGCGAACTCGGGCGTCTCACCCTCGCGGGCGACGGCACCAGCGGCTCGTGGTCGCGGCGTCGCGCCGGACCCGGCCGGCGCGAGTGATCGCGCACCCGGCCCCGGCCGAGGTTCCACGCGCCCAGCGGCAGCTTGATGCCACCGCCGCCAGGGCCGTCGCGGCTCGGGCGCGGCCCCGGGCCCTCGCCCCCACCGCCGTCGTCGCCGCGCGAATCGTCGTCGTCGTCGCGCAGCCGGAAGAACCAGATCAGCCAGACGACCAGCAGCCCGACGTCGAAGACGCGGAACCCGACCATGAAGATCCACCCCTCGGTGGTCACCGGGTCGATGCTACCGCGATGGCGCGGCAGGTTGAAGGGCCTTTCTACCCGGCGGCTTCGTTCGTCACGCGGTTGCTCGGGATGTACGTGACGGTGTAGAGCAGCCGTGCCGCGTGGTAGGTGCAGCCGAACTGGGCGACCTCGCGCAGGTCCTCCAGCGCGAACTGCCGCAGGCTCCTGGGCGGCTCGCAGTTGTCCCTGGGCCGTGACGAGCGCCACCAGTTCGTGCGCGCCAGATTCGTGGACAGGAGCGGCGCCCAGGTGGGCACCGTGATCGCGATCCAGTTGCCCTCCTTGACGGGGATCGGGCGGTCGAACACGAACGTGGGCTTGGACCCGAAGTAGCGGTCGAGCTCGAAGCGCTGCGACTGCCTGATCAGGCGGTGGTCCAGCCGCGTCTTGCGCGTCGTGCCGCGCCTCAGCACCGAGACGCGCGCCATGGAGGGGGTGCCGAAGTTGTCGTTGAAGAAGTTGATCTCCTCGGCCGTCGGCTTCGCGAGCTGGAGCGTGAACGCCACGAGGTGGCCGTCCCTGCGTATGTAGTACGGGTTCTTCGGCCCGCCCGAGGCACGGCCCTGGTAGCCCGTCATGCGCACGGCCGCAACGCAGGGCGCCTCGGTCGTGCCCGGGCAGTTCAGCGAGGCCGCGTCGGCAACGGAGCCCAGCTCGATGATGCGGGCGGATGCGCTCGAGGGCAGCGCGAGCGCCGCCGCCAGCACGAATGTAAGCAGGAGGATTCGCTTCATGACCGGGGTACAAACACCGCCTTCGCCCTGGTGTTGCGGAATCCCTCTACTTGTAGCGATATGTGATGCGCCCACGGTCCAGGTCGTACGGCGACAGCTCGATCTTGACCCTGTCGCCGGGCAGGATGCGGATGTAGTGCCGCCGCATCTTGCCTGAGATGTGGCCCAGGACCTCGTGCCCGTTGTCGAGCTGGACCTTGAACATGGTGTTCGGGAGGGCCTCGAGGATCTCGCCCTCCATCTCGATCTTCTCTTCCTTGGGCACGGCGAGCGGCGCCTAGATGGCGCGGACGTTCACCGCCTTGGGACCCTTGTCGCCGGTCTCCTCCTCGTACTCGACCTTCGAGTTCTCGGCGAGCGACTTGAAGCCCTGCCCGTCGATGCCGGTGTAGTGGACGAACAGGTCACGGTCGCCGTCGTCCGGCGTGATGAAGCCGTAGCCCTTCTCGTCGTTGAACCACTTGACCGTTCCGGTAGGCACGTGGACCTTCCCTTCCTGCGTGTGCCCGGTCGGCCTTGCTGCTGCGAATCCGTACCGGCACTTGCATGTTTCAACTACGCCGGCTCACGCCGACCCTGACGGCACCACGCTACCAGGGGTGGGCGGCGGAAAGCCATCAAGTTCCCTCGAACGTCGCCTTGCCCGGGCCGTCCGCGAGGAACGTGTCGACGGCGCCCTGGAGGTCGCTCGTCTCGAAGAGCGGAGCGGCGATCGAGGCAGTCGAGTCGTCGGCGCCGCGCACGCCGTGCTCGAGGAACGCCCGCACGATCCGCTTGGTCGCGTGGTGGGCGCGCGTCGGGCCGGCCGCCAGCCGCCGGGCGAAGCGCAGCGACTTCTCGGCGAGCTCCTCGTCCGGCAGCACGCGGTTCACGACGTTCCAGCGCTCGAGTCTCGCGGCGTCGTAGAGACCGCCGCTCATCACGAGCTCGCGCGCCCGCGCGGGGCCGGCGCGCTCGGCGATCCGCTGGGTGCCGCCCATCAGCGGCGTGAGCCCTATCACCGCCTCCACGAGCCCGAACTGGGCCGACTCGGCCGCCCAGATCATGTCGCAGGCGAGCGACAGCTCGAGGCCGGCGGTGAGGCAGAGGCCCTGAACGGACGCGAGCGTCGGGAACGGAAGCTCCTCGATCCTGTGCGTGATCGCGAGCAGGTCGGCCGTGAGCTGCTCGGCACCCGCCTGGGAGAGCCCCTGGAAGGCGTTCACGTCCACGCCGCCGGTGAAGTACTTCCCCTCCGCCCTCACGAGCAGCGCACGGCTGCCCTCGGCCTGGTCGAGCCCCGCCAGGATGTCGCTCACCATCTCGGCGTCGAACAGGTTGAGCGGCGGGCTGTCGATCACGAGGACAGCGACGTCCCCGTCGCGCTCGAGGCGCGCGCGCTCAGCCACCGCGGAGCTCTGACGCCACCTGGGCCAGCTCGTCGGGCTCGACCTGCCGCGGCTGACCGGGCAGCTGGAGCGGATCGTCGTCGTAGCGCGGGATCACGTGCAGGTGCAGGTGGAACACCGTCTGCCACGCGGCGGGCTCGCAGCAGTTGAGCACGTTCACGCCGTCGCAGCCGAGCGCGTCGCGCATGCGCAGCGCGAGCCGCTTCGCGGCGGCCATCGAGCGCGCGAGGTCCTCCTCCGGCGCCTCGTAGAGGTTGCGAGAGTGGTTGCGCGGGATCACGAGCGCGTGGCCGCGCGTCCACGGGTTGATGTCCATGAACGCGAGCGTGTGCTCGTCCTCCTGGACGATCTCGGACGGCAGCTCGCCCGCCGCGATCTTGCAGAAGATGCAGTCGTCGTCTGGCATGGCCGGGCAGCCTACAGCCAGCCCGAGCGCCGGAAGTAGCGGTAGAGCATCGAGCAGATGGCCAGCATCACAAAGACGACGCCGGGGTAGCCGAGCTCCCATCTCAGCTCCGGCATGTGCTCGAAGTTCATGCCGTAGATGCCCGCGATCGCCGTCGGCACCGCGATGATCGCCACCCAGGCGGAGATCCGCCGCACATCGTCGTTCTGGCGCACCGCCACCTGGGCGAGGTTCGCCTGGAGCGAGCCGGCCAGGAGGTCACGCATCGCATCGAGCTGGTCGCGCGTGCGGATCAGGTGATCGTTCACGTCACGGAAGTACTCCCGAATCTCCGGGTGGATCTGCGAGTACCGCCCCTCCGCCAGCCGCTCCATCGGCTCGACCAGCGGCGCCGTGGCCTTGCGGAACTGGAGCACCTCGCGTTGCAGCCGGTAGATGCGCTCCGCTGGGTTGGTGCGCTGCCCCGAGAAGAGCTCGTCCTCCACCTCGTCGATGTCCGTCTCGAGCCCCTGGATCGCGGGCGCGTAGTCGTCCACCACCCGGTCGAGGATCGCGTGCAGCACCGCGCCGGGGCCGCGGCGAAGGTGCTCGGGATCGTCCTCGAGGGACTCCCGCACCGGCGTCAGCGAGCTGGCCTCGCCGTGGCGCACCGTGATGATGTAGTCGTCGCCCAGGAACACGAGCAGCTCACCGAGCTCGATCACTTCCGTGGGATCGACGTAACGTGCGGTCTTGAGGACGAGAAAGACCATGTGCTCGTAGACCTCGAGCTTCGGGCGCTGGTGAGCGTGGATCGCATCCTCGACGGCGAGCTCGTGCAGGTTGAACTCGCGCCGCAGGGAGGCGAACTCCTCCTCCGTCGGCTCGTACAGGCCGATCCAGACGAACTTCCCGGGCTCGTGACGCACGTCGTACGCGTGCTCGAGGTCCACGCGGCCGTCGCGCCGCTGCCCCTCCTCGTAGATGGCGCAGTCGACGATCATCGCTCGGGATTGTGGCGCAGCGTCCGGGCGAGATCGATCGCCTGCTGGCGATCGGTCGCTTCCCCGGCGTAGGCGGCCTCCGCGAGCTGGTCCAGCAGGCGCCCGAGCTCGGGCCCGTGGTCGATGCCGAGGGCGGCCGCGAGCTCGTCGCCGCGCACCGGCACGCGCGGCGGCCCGCTGCGCCGCCACTCAAGCGCGGCCGGCATCAGCTCCCCGGCCAGGTCCAGGTGGGCATCGATGGCGCGCTCGGCGTTCTTGCCGCGCGTGGCGAGCCGGTCCGCGACGGAGAGGAGCGTGACCTCCACCTCCACCGGCGAGGTGCGCTCGAGGTAGCGGTAGACGGCGTGGCGGTCGAGCGGGCGCTCGTGGACCAGGAAGCCGACCACCAGGTGGTGGCGGGTCACGCCCTCGAGGAAGCGGCAGAGACGCTCGCTCGTGCGCAGTCGCCGGCAGATCGTGCGCACCATCTGCTCCCCCAGCCGGTCGTGGCCCATGAAGGTCACGCGGCCGTCCTCGCGGACCTGATGGGTGGCGGGCTTGCCGATGTCGTGCAGCAGCGCGGCGAAGCGAAGCGCCTCCCCGCGCGTGAGCTCGTCGGCGAGCGGCTCGTCGAGCACCTCGCGCAGTTCGCCGGTGGCGTCGCGCTCGAGCTCGACCAGGCGCTCGAACACCTCGATCGTGTGGCCGTAGACGTCGAGGTGGTGGTAGTGGCTCTGCTCCACCTCGTGCAGGTCCGCGAGCTCCGGCAGCACCGAGTCCAGCAGGCCGAGCCTGTCCGCGAGGTCGAGGCCCTGCACCGCCCCGGGAGCGAGCACGAGCCGGCGCAGCTCGGCGAAGACGCGCTCGCCGGACGCCTCGGCCACGCGCGGGGCCGCCTCGGAGGTGAGCCGCTCCGTCTCGGCGTCGGGCATGAAGCCGAGCTCGGCGGCGAAGCGCGCGAGCCGGAGCGGCCGCAGCGGGTCGTTCTCGTACGCCGCAGGACCGAGCACGCGCAGCGTGCGCGCCTCTAGGTCGGCGCGGCCCCCGAGCGGGTCGATCAGCTCGCTGCCCTCGCTTCGGCGCGCCATCGCGTTCACGCTGAAGTCCCGCTTCGCGAGGTCCTCCTCGATCGTCTCGCCCTGGAGCGGCGCGTAGTCGTAGACGCGTCCCTCGCGCCTGTCGACCACCCGCCACGCGCCGAATGCCTCGGAGAGCCTGAACACCGGCCCGCGCAGCTCCTTCGCCAACTCGCGCGCGGCCCGCTCGGGATCGCCCTCGACCACGATGTCGATGTCGGTGACCTCGCGGCCGAGCAGCTCGTCGCGCAGGGCGCCGCCGACTATCCAGGACCCGCTCACGGGAAATGCTCGCGGCGGATCCTCGGCAGGAGGCCTGTCGTGACCTCGTAGTTGATCGTGCCCATACGCCGCGCCACCTCCTCGGCAAGTATCCGCTCCTCCCCCTGCGAGCCGATCAGGACCACCTCGTCGCCCACGTCCACCTCTGGGTCCGGTCCGAGGTCCACGGTCACGTTGTCCATGCTCACGGTGCCCACGAGCGGATGGCGCCGGCCGCCGATCAGCACGTCGCAGTCGTTCGTGAGCGCGCGCCGCCAGCCGTCGCCGTAGCCCACCGGCACGGTGCCGACCCAGGTCGGCTCGCGCGCGCGCCAGCGGCGCCCGTAGCCCACGCTCTCCCCCGGCTCGATGCGCCGCACGGACGCCAGCCAGGAATGCAGCGACAGCGCCGGCTCCAGGCCGTGCGCGCCCGGGTCGCCCTGGAAGGGGTCGAGGCCGTAGATCGCGACCCCGCAGCGGACCATGTCGAAGTGCGCAGCCGGCTCCCGCAGCGCCGCGGCGCTGTTCGCGGCGTGCACGAGCACGTCGTCGCGGGCCACGTCGCCCAGGAACTCCTGGAAGGCCTCGAGCTGCGCGGGAAAGAGGTCGTCGTCCAGTTCGTCGGCGGTTGCGAAGTGCGTCATCAGGCCCACGGTGTTGGGCCTCGCCGCGAGCCGGAGGGCCAGCTCGCGGTCCCTCGTCCCCAACCGGCCCATGCCGGTGTCGAGCTTCACGTGCACGCGCGGCGCCGCCTCGGCCACCTCCTGGGACCACGCCACGACGTCGGCCTCGGCGTCGGTGGCCACCCGGAGCTCGTCGCGCGTGAGCGCTCCCATCACCAGCACGGGCACGTCGACCGCCAGCCTGCGCAGCTCGGCGGCCTCGGCGGCCGTGGCCACCGCGAGCCAGGTGGCCCCGCCGGCCAGCACGGCCTCCACCGTGGGCCCGAGCCCGTGGCCATACGCGTCCGCCTTCACCACGGCACAGAGCGGCTGCGGAAGCCGCGCGCAGTTGCGCTCGATTGCG
>DASUQG010000079.1:0-13852 GCA_036280695.1 Thermoleophilaceae bacterium | reverse complement strand
GATCACGAGGTCGCGGTTCCGGTAGGCCGGGAACAGAACGCCTAGCGCATCCGGCCCGAACGCCTCGGTCGCCGACTGGCCGGGCCCGCCCGCGAGCACGAACAGTGGCGGGCGGGTTGCGCCGCCCGGGCGTCTGGCGCGCACCCGCCTCACCAGCAGCGACACGCGGCCGGGCACCGCTCCGCTGCGGTCGAGCGGCACGCTCAATCGCGCGCAGGCGAACCCGTACGGACCACAGCGCTTGAAGCGCAGCGCCGCCTCAGCCGAGGGCGTAAGCGCCAGGCAGGTCGCGAAGCAGAGGGAGGCGGCAACGGCCCGGCGCATTGCCGAGCACATTAGGGGCCGCCGGGGCGCGCCGCTCCGGCGAAATCAAGGGCCGATAACCTCCCCGCCCCCAATGTTCGACAAGGTCCTGGTCGCAAACCGCGGCGAGATCGCCATTCGCGTGATGCGAACGCTCGAGGAGCTCGGCATCGCCAGCGTGGCCGTCTACTCCGAGCCCGATCGCGACGCGCCGCACGTGAGGCGCGCCGACGAGGCCTACCTGCTCGGCCCCGGACCGGCCACCGAGAGCTACCTCGTGGTCGAGAAGATCATCGAGGTGGCCAAGCAGTCCGGCGCCGAGGCGGTCCATCCGGGCTACGGGTTCCTAGCCGAGAACGCCGCGTTCGCGCGCGCCTGCGAGGAGGCGGGCATCGTCTTCATCGGACCGCCGCCGAGCGCCATCGATGCGATGGGATCAAAGACCCGCGCGCGCGAGATCATGGCCGAGGCCGGCGTGCCGATCGTGCCCGGCACCACGGATCCCGTCGAGAGCGTCGATGACGCCCGCAAGGTGATCGCCGACTCGATCGGATATCCGGTGGCGATCAAGGCGGCGGGCGGAGGCGGAGGCAAGGGCTTCCGCGTGGCCGAGTCCGAGGGCGAGCTCGAGAAGGCGTTCGAGGGCGCGTCACGCGAGGGTGAGAAGTTCTTCTCCGACCCGACCGTCTACGTGGAGCGCTACCTGCCCGACCCGCGCCACGTGGAGGTGCAGGTGCTAGCCGACGCCGAGGGCAACGTGATCCACCTCTTCGAGCGCGACTGCTCGGTCCAGCGGCGCCACCAGAAGCTGATCGAGGAGTCGCCCGCCCCGGCGGTGGATCCCGAGCTGCGCGAGAAGATCGGCAAGATCGGCACGGACGCCGCGCGGGCGGTCGGCTACCGCTCCGCAGGCACGATCGAGGGGCTGCTCCAGGACGGCGAGTACTTCTTCCTAGAGATGAACACGCGCGTGCAGGTGGAGCACTGCGTGACCGAGATGGTCACCGGCATCGACATAGTCCGCGAGCAGATCAAGATCGCCGCGGGCGAGCCGCTCGCTTACTCGCAGGAGGACGTGGTGGTGCGCGGCCACGCGATCGAGTGCCGCATCAACGCCGAGGACGCCTCGAAGAACTTCGCGCCCGCGCCCGGCCGCGTCGGCGACTACCGCGAGCCCGCCGGCCCGTTCGTGCGCGTGGACTCCGGGGCCGAGGAGGGCTACGAGGTGCTGCCGCTGTACGACCCGATGATCGCGAAGCTGATCGTCTGGGACGTGGACCGCGAGGCCTCGACGCGCCGCATGCTGCGCGCCCTCGGCGAGTACGAGATCGGCGGCCTGAAGACGCTCATCCCCTTCCACCGTGCCCTGCTCGCCACGGAGCAGTGGGCGAACGGCGAGACCTGCCGCGACCTGGTGGAGGACAAGCAGTGGCTCAAGCAGCTGGCCTTCCCGGCGCCCGAGAGGGCCGCCGACGAGGAGGAGGCCGAGAAGGTCTCCCGCGAGTACGCGGTCGAGGTCTCGGGGCGGCGCTTCGACGTGACCGTGATCGGTGAGGCGATGGCCGCCAACGGCGCCGCACCCGCGGCGGCGAGGAAGGCGCCGCGCCGCGAGCGCAAGAGCGGCGGTGGCGGCGGAGCGCCGGGCGAGCTCGTGTCACCGCTCCAGGGCACCGTGCTCAAGGTGGCGGTCGAGAAGGGTGCGCAGGTGGACGAGGGCGCGCTCATCTGCGTGATAGAGGCGATGAAGATGGAGAACGAGATCACCGCTCCGAGCGCGGGTACCGTCGAGGAGCTCGGCGTGTCCGAGGGCGGTTCGATCACCACCGGCGACACGATCGCCGTCATCAAGTGACGACATTCCTCCCGCCTGCTCGCCACCTCCTCAAAGCCAAGGACCTAGCGGACGCGCGCTACTTCGAGCCGCTCGGGGTGGACGATCTCGCCCACGCGGCCGGCCTCTCGCGCGCCCACTTCAGCCGCGAGTTCCGCGCGGCCTTCGGCGAGTCGCCGCACAGCTACCTGCTCACGCGCCGGATGGAGCGCGCCGCCGCGCTGCTCCGCACCACCGATCACTCCGTCGCCGACGTCTGCCTCTCCGTCGGTCTCCAGAGCATCGGCTCGTTCACCACCAGCTTCAAGCGCACCTACGGCGTGACCCCGACGGCCTATCGCGCGTCCTTCCCCTCGCCGGCCGACAGCGCGCTGGTGCCGGCGTGCGTCGTGCGCTTCTACGGCCGTCCGCAACACAGCACGTTTGGAGAAGACAGCGCGTCGGCCGCTGACTAGCTTGCTTCACATGATCAGACTCTCAAACGCACAGCTATGGGTTCACGACCAGGACGAGGCGCTCGCCTTCTGGACCGACAAGGTCGGCATGGAGGTCCGCTCCGACGTGACGCTGCCGGAGATGGGCAACTTTCGCTGGCTGGCCGTCGGTCCGCCCGGCCAGGAGGATGTGTCGATCGTGCTGATGGCCATCCCCGGCCCGCCGGTAATGGACGACACGACCGCCGACGAGGTCCGCAACCTGATGTCCAAGGGCTTCGCGGGGACGATCTTCCTGACGACCGACGACGCGCGCGGCTCGTACGAGGACCTGAAGGGCCGCGGCGTGGAGTTCACCGAGGCTCCGGAGGAGCGCCCGTACGGGATTGACGCGGGCTTCCGGGACCCGTCCGGAAACAGCATCCGGCTGACCCAGGTCAGGGAAGGCATGAGCTTCAGCTGAGCTTGGAGCGCGCGCCGTGAGGCCTACCCTCGCGGCGCGCCGTGCGCGGGCTCGCCGCTCGGCCGGCCGTCCACGACGACGAGCATCGAGGGACAGGCCTGTCGAAAGGTAGGTCTCGATTCAGCTCGGGAAGGGGCTCGGCCGCTAGTGGTGCTTATCGATCGGAAACTCGCCGAACCCCACCCGCGAAGAGCTCGAGATCGACTTTGTGGACTTCAACCCCTTCACCGCTGCCGTCTTGGGCGCTGCGCAGCGCCACGCACGAGGCGGGGTCGCGCCGCTAGCCGGCGGTCACGACCAGCTCGTGCGAGCCGGTCGGCGGCGCGACCACCAGGACCTCGAGGCCGCGGTTGGTTGTGACCGCGGTGTACGGCGCGGGCTGCCCGTCCAGCGTGACCTGGCCGACGCTCGCTCCGCGCGGGAGCGTGTGGCCGATGGTGAAGCTTGAGAGAGCTGGCACGCCGAGCGTGACGCTGGTCCGGTAGGAATTGCCCTCGCGGGACGCGGCCACGGCGACCGCTCCGCCGGCGAGCCTGATGTTCGAGCCCGCCACGCGCGACTGGCCCTGCGGCACCTGCGGCGTGACCTCGAGCGCGCGCCTCCCCATGTCGGGTCGCACGCCTAGCTGCTGGTGCACCACCGGCCAGAGCGTGCCGTACGTGCCCCAGGCCTGGAGGACCATCGCTCGGTCGTAGAACGCCTTGTTGATCGAGCGGCCGTAGTCGGGGGACGGCGCGATCTCCGGCATGGCGCCCGGCTGCTCGTCCGGGTCGGGGAGCTGGAGGCGGCGGTTGGCGGCCGTGTAGCGCTGCTGCTGCGCGGCGCCCAGGCGCCCGTAGTTGCCCTCGCCCACGGCCATGACCGCTGTGTTCAGGGTGAAGACCGAGAACTCGCCTGAGCCCGTCGGCCCGCCGCCGCAGCCCGTGTGGAAGAGGCCGAACTCGCCGCTGTAGCAGGACTGCTCGCGCAGGCCGAGCGCCGCATTGCCGTGGTCGAAGGTGGTCAGGCCGGGGCTCACGCGGCCGTCCTTGAAGAGCTCCACCTCCATCGGCGTCACGCCGATCCAGTGCTTCTGCTGAACCTTGACGTTGCCCGGGTCGTCGAGCGAGTCGGCGTGCTGCGGCACGTCGGGCATCCACCAGGCCGCCTCGAAGGCGGACTCCATCGCGCGCGCCTTGCCGCGCGCCCAGCCGCGGGTCGCGTTGTCACCCTTCGAGGCGGCGAGGTCCGCCAGGTCGTACAGCCCGCGGATCGTGGCGGTCGTCACGTCGAGCTTCTCCTCGCCCATCCCGGTGCGCTCCACGTTGCCGAGTCCCTCGGGCCAGCCGTCGCCGTCGGCGTCCATCTCCTCCATGACCCAGTGCATCCCTCGCACCGCGAACGGATACAGCTCGTCGCGCAGGCCGTTGTCGCCGCTCCAGCGCCAGGCGAGTGCGAGCGCGCTCGGGAACTTGGCCGTCTCGTCGGTGTTGCCGGCGCTCTCGTCGGCGCCGTAGTAGACGCTCCCGTCCGTGACCACCTCGTGCACGACCTTGCCGCTGGTCGGGTTCACGAGCACGCTCACGTCGCGCAGGGCGCGCAGGTGGTCCGCGATCGGCTCGAACTGCCCCGCGGCCACGGCCGCGAAGGCCGTGAACTCGCCGTCGGTGGCGAACAGCCACGGGTAGTCGGGGAAGCCGGCGCCGAAGAAGCGCACGCGCGGGACCGTGCCGGTGGGCTCCGGGTATTGCCTGCCCTCGTTGGTCCAGCGGACCTTGAGGCCCTCAGCCGCCTGCACCGAATCGGCGAGATTCTGCTTGCTCCACTCGATGCCCTGCTGGAGCAGCCGGTCATCGGGCAGGTCCACCTGCGTGTGCGCAGCCAGGTCCTCGCGGCTGGCGATCTTCTCCGCGAGCGCAGCGTCCGGGTCGGCCAGGGCAGCCTGAAGCTCGGCGTTCGCGGGCGAGGTCCCGCCCTCAGAGCCGGCGACCGCGATCCAGAGCGTGGTCGTGCCGCGGGCCGGGACGTTCAGCGCGTAACGCAGCCGCCCGCCGACGCCCTTGCCGGCCGCGCTGTCGTCGCAGCGCGGCGGCGCCGCGCCGTCCATCGGGCAGATCACCGGCGGTTCCTGCGGTCCGCGGAAGCCCGGGCCGGTCACCGCGTCGAGCGGCTGCTCGCGGGCCCCCACCACCGCCGTCCAGCCGCGTGGCTCGCTGAACACGAGCCTCCCTCCCGCCGTGGTGGCGCTGTCCTGCTCGTTGAACGCCGCGGCGGAGGGCGTGGTCCATCCCCACGGGTAGGCGCCCATCAACTCGGAGTGCGCGTCGACCATGACGGTCGGCGTCTGCCGGCCCCCGGTCGAGCGCAGCGTCAGCCCAATGAGCGCGGCGCGCGTGCCGTCCGGAACGAAGTCGGTGCGGGTGATCGCGAGCCCCTTCGGAGCCGGCAGGTCCATGCGCGTGTAGCCGAACCCTGAGGTGAAGCGGGTGGCCGGGCCGATCCAGTCGCCGTCGATGCCGAACCAGATCCCGTCGAGGAGCTTGAGGGGCGGCGTCCAGATCCCGCCCATCTCGCCGCGGATGTGCCAGCCCGACGCCGGGAAGCGCCCGGCCTCGCTGCCGACCACGTAGCCACGAGTGCCCACCGCCACGTAGCGGCGGTCGTCGAGGCGGTTGGAGGTTGAGAGCGTCGGCGCGGCCTGGGCGGCGCTGGCTCCCACGAGCAGTAGGGCAACCGCCACGAAGACCATCCTCCGCATGACTGGGCCGGTGCCCGGGGAACGGGTCGTCCAAACGGAGGGGGACTAGCGATCCAGCTGCTGCACAAAGGTGGCAGAGATTCGTCGCGTTTTTCGCACCGTTTTTCTGCCACCTGGCGCCGGGCGGCCGTCCAAATGCAGGTCAGTCGACCGGCTCGGACTGCGTGATGGCGCCGAACAGCCGTGCTAGCGCCGTGCGGTCAAGCGCCTGCTCCTCCCGGCCCGAGCCCCAGAACACCACGTCCTCGTCCGCGAACAGGCTCACGGCCTCGTCGGCGTCGCCCCGCTTCAGGAGCGCGTCGAACAGGGAGTCGAAAGCGGCGAGGACCTGCTCCTTCAACCGACCACCCTCAGGTTGCGGGCGTGGATGTCGCGCTGCTCGAGGTCGTCGCGCCCCTTCGGAAGCGCCGGCTTCTCCTCGCCGCGGTCCAGCGCGTCGAGGTAGTCCACGTCCTCGTCGAGCAGCCGCAGTGCGGTCTCGCGGTCGTTCGGAGCGCCGTGGCCGGGCACGATCGTGTCCGCGGCCTCCACGAGCGGCACCAGCCGCGCGAGCGTGGAGCGGTAGTCGGCGAGCGAGCCGCCGGGGTGGATCATCGGGATCTCGACCCGGGATAGGTAGTCGCCCACGCACAGCACCCCGCACCAGCGCGCCATCACGGCCAGGCCGTCGTACGTGTGACCGTCCGCCGGATGCAGCTCGAGCTCCTCGGACCCGAGCTCCACGCTGCCGGGAACAGGCAGGCCCTGCACCTGTCCGAGCGCCAGCGGCGACGGTCTCTCCACGTAGAACTTGCCGTCGTGGTCGCGCAGTTCGCGCTGCGCCGCGCCGGGCTCGCGGTGGAAGCGCTCCACGGTCGGCTCGCCCAGCCCGAGCGCGAGACCGGGGAACGCGAGGCGACCCAGCAGATGGTCGAAGTCGCCGTGGGTGACGAGCAGGGCGTCGGGCTCGAATCCGGCGCCCGCGAGCAGTCCCGGCAGCGCCTCGAGCTCGTCGGGGAAGTAGGGCGAGTCGACCAGCATCGCCTCGCCGCCGGCGCGCAGCGCGACCGCGTTTGTCTGCCACATCCGGCTTGTGATGACGAGGACGTCCGGGTGGACCGAGACGGCCCTCAAGCGGCCTTCAGAAGCTTGCCGGCATCGCGGAACGTCTTGACCTCGGCGTCCGGCTTCTTGCGCCCCTCTAGATCCTCGCCGTGGCGGTTCACCCAGATCACCGGGATCTTCGACTTGAGGCAGGGCTCCACGTCGGTCGGATAGCCCGAGGCGATGTGGACCCAGTGCCGCTTCAGCTTCTCGATGCGGCGCGCGCACTCCTTGAAGTGGGCGGGATCCGGCTTGTAGCTGCGCACCTGCTGCGCCGTGACCACGAGGTCGAAGTCCACGCGGAAGTGACGCCGCGTGGCCCCGAGGAGCTTGTCGTCGATGTTCGAGAGGATGCCGAGCTCGAACTTCTTCGAGAAGCGCTCGAGCTGGGGATTGGTCTCCCGAAAGGGCGCCCAGGCGGGCACGCTGTTCGGCAGGAAGTTTGAACGCGAGGGCTCGAGCTCCCAGCCGAGCTCCGACGCCACGCGCACCGCGGTGCGGCGCAGAACCTCCGCGTAGAGCTCGTAGGAGCCGCGCTGGATCTCGCGCTGGATATCGATGAAGCGGGGAATCAGCGTGTCGCGGTCGACGGTGAAGCCGTCGCGGTCCGCCTCCCTCTGGAATGCCTCGTATACCCCGGTCTCCCAGTCGATGAGAGTGCCGTAGCAGTCGAAGGTCACGAACTTGACGTCTTTTGGAAGAGCCATGGGGTCTTTCGATAGGGTCCTGCGCCCCTGCCAGATAGCCGAGCGCGGCGGCGGGGGATAGTACCTACCCGATGGATCTCCTCGAATACCAGGGCAAGCAGCTGTTCGCGAAGCACGGCGTGCCCGTGCCCGACGGCAGGCCGGCCACGACCGTGCCCGAGGCGGTGGAGGCCGCCGAGGAGCTCGGCTACCCGGTGGTGATCAAGGCTCAGGTCCAGATCGGCGGCCGCGGCAAGGCCGGGGGCATAAAGCTGGCCAAGGATCGCAACGAGGCCGAGGAGCACGCCACCGCGATCCTCGGCATGGACATCCGCGGCTACACGGTCCACGAGCTGTACGTGGAGAAGGCCTCAGAGATCGACGAGGAGTACTACGCCGCGATCGTCTTCGACCGCTCCGCGAAGAAGCCGATGGTGATGCTCTCGCGCATGGGCGGCATGGACGTGGAAGAGGTCGCGGAGACCGACCCGGAGGCCATGCGGATGCTCCACGTGGACCCGCTGCTCGGCCTCCAGGACTTCCACGGGCGGCGGCTGGCGTTCGAGTCCGGCATCGCCGAGGACGTGGTCCGGCCGGTGGGGGCGATGCTCGCCAAGCTCTACGACGTGTTCGTGCGCGAGGACGCGACGCTCGTGGAGGTGAACCCGCTGCTGATCACGAAGAGCCGCGAGGTGGTGGCGCTCGACGCCAAGGTCACGGTCGACGACAACGCGCTCTACCGCCACCCGGACGTGGCGGAGCTGCGCGACCTCTCCGCCGAGGACCCGCAGGAGCGCATGGCGAAGGAGCGCGGGCTCACCTACGTGAAGCTCGACGGCAACGTGGGCATCCTCGGCAACGGCGCCGGACTCGTGATGTCCACGCTCGACGTGGTGGCACAGGCGGGCGGCAAGCCGGCCAACTTCCTGGACGCCGGCGGCGGCTCCAAGGCCGAGGCGATCACGAGCGCGGTCGAGGTGATCCTCTCCGACGACAAGGTGCGCGCCGTGCTGTTCAACATCTTCGGCGGGATCACCCGCTGCGACGAGGTGGCCCGCGGCCTGATCGAGGCCTTCGAGCAGATCAAGCCGGACGTCCCGTTCGTGGTCCGGCTCGACGGCACGAACGACAAGGAGGGCCGCGCACTGCTGGCCGAGGCGAAGCTGCCGAACGTGCACACCGAGGCGACCATGCTCGGCGCCGCCGAGAAGGTCGTGGAGCTGGCTAAGTAATGGCGATCCTGGTGGACAGGGATACCCGTCTGGTGGTCTCCGGAATAACTGGGCGCGAGGGGACCTTCCACAGCCTTCGAAACCGCGACTATGGGACGAATGTCGTGGCGGGTGTGACACCCGGCAAGGGCGGCCAGGACGTGGACGGCATCCCCGTGTTCAACACCTTCCACGACGCGGTCGAGCAGACCGGCGCCAACACCGCGATGGTGTTCGTGCCGCCGCGGTTCGCCGCCGATTCCATCTTGGAAGCTGAAGATGCCGGAATCCCATTGATCATCACGATCACCGAAGGAATCCCGGCCCACGACGAACTACGTGTCTACAACCATCTACTTCGCGGTGGTTCAAGATTGGTGGGCCCGAACTGCCCGGGCATCCTGTCGCCCGGCAAGGCGAACGTGGGGATCATCCCCGCCCAGTTCTTCAAGGAGGGGAACGTCGGGCTGGTGTCCCGCTCCGGCACGCTCACCTACCAGATCGGCAACGAGCTGGCCCAGCGCGGCTTCGGCAACTCCTCGATCGTCGGCATCGGCGGCGACCCGGTGCCGGGCTCGAGCTTCATCGACATGATCGAGCTGTTCGAGGCCGACGCCGAGACCGAGCTGATCGTGATGTGCGGCGAGATCGGCGGCAGCGCCGAGGAAGAGGCCGCCGACTACATCGCCGAGAACGTCTCGAAGCCCGTGCTCGCCTACATCGCCGGCTTCACCGCGCCGCCGGGCAAGACGATGGGCCACGCCGGCGCGATCGTCTCGGGCTCGAAGGGCACCGCGGCCGCCAAGGCCGAGGCGCTGGAAGCCAAGGGCGTGCGGGTGGGCCGCAACCCCACGCAGGTGTCCGAGATCGCGGTCGAGATCCTCGGCGCGCGGGTCTAGCGCTCGCGTTCTCCGCGGGCCATCTCCTGGCCCCGGCGGCGACGTCCCCGGTATCGTGGCGGCTCGTGGCCGAGCTGACAAACATCTCGCTCGCGCGCGGCGCTCCGTCCCTCGACATCATCGCCGTGGACGACCTGAAGGCGGCCGCGCAGAGCGCATTCGAGCGTGATCCCGCCGGGACCTTCGCCTACGGGACCTCGGCCGGCTACCCGCACCTGCTCGAATGGATCGCCGCCAAGCACGGCGTCGAGCCGGATCGCCTGCTCGCCACGAACGGCTCCATGCAGGCGGACGCGTTTCTGTTCCAGACGCTGGTGCAGCCGGGCGACCTCGTCTTGGTGGAGGCGCCGACCTACGACCGCACGCTGCTCTCGCTCCAGCAGCTCGGGGCCGAGATCCTCGCGATCCCGCTCGAGCCCGACGGCATCGACGTCAAGGCGCTCGAGGTGGCGCTCAGCGAGGGCGCGCGGCCGAAGCTGGCGCACATCATCCCCAACTTCCAGAACCCCGCCGGGTGCACGCTCTCGCTCGAGAAGCGCACGCGCCTCCTCGAGCTCGCGGCCGAGTACGGCTTCTTGATCTTCGAGGACGACCCGTACGTGGAGCTGCGCTTCGAGGGCGGGTCGCTCCCGACGATGCTCTCGCTCGGCGGCGCCGAGACCGTGGTCTACGCGTCCTCCTTCTCGAAGACGGTCTGCCCCGGGATCCGCGTCGGATACCTGGTCGGCCCGTCGGATCTGATCGCCCGCATCCGCAAGCTCGCCACGAACACCTACATCTCCCCGAACATGGTGGCCCAGTCGATCGTGGCCGAGTTCTGCCATTCGGGGGCGATCGAGCGCTCGATCGAGACCGTTAAGGGCGCGCTGCGCGAGCGGCGCGATGCCACCGCGAGCGCGCTCGAGCGCCACCTGCCGGATGCGCGCTTCGTGATGCCGCAGGGCGGCTACTTCCTCTGGGTGGACCTGCCCGAGGGCAGCGACGTGGCGCAGCTCGAGGCGGGCGCGCGCGAGCGCGGGGTGATCTTCGTGAAGGGCAGCGACTTCCTCATCAAGGGCGGCGAGAGCTCACTTCGGATCGCCTATTCCGCAGTGCCCCCAGACCAGATCGAGGAGGGCATCGCGCGCGTGGCCGATGCCTACCGCGAGCTGGCGGGCGCCCCCGCGTGAGCGGTCTCGGGGCCGGCGGCGAGCTGCGACTAGACCAACCGCGGGACGTCGGCACGCTCTACCGCGACTCGCTGCGTGTCTTCTTCAGGCACGCCTGGCTGTTCATCCTGCTGTCGGCCGCCGTGGTGATCCCCGTCGAGGTGGCGGTCGAGGGCATCGGGCTCGAGATGCTCACGAGCTCCTACGACGAGTCGCCCTCGATCGCGGAGGCCGCGGTACCCACCGCCGTGGGCTTTCTCGTGATGACCCCGATCATCACCGCGATCTGCATCTACGCCCTGCACTCGATCGCGAAGGGCGAGCGCCCCTCTCCCGGTGAGGTGTTCGTCGCCGGCTTCGAGGCGTTCACGCCGCTGTTCGGCGCCGTGGTGCTGGCGGCGCTCGGCATCGCGCTCGGCTTCCTGGCGCTGATCGTCCCCGGCGTCTACCTCGCCGTGCGCTGGTATTTCGTGCCGCAGGCGGTGGTGATCGAGAGCGCTCGCGGACCGGCTGCCCTGACGCGCTCGAGCCAGGTCGTGCAGGGCTTCTGGTGGCGCACGTTCGGGCTCGTGCTGCTCGCGAACATCGCCGTCGCGATCCCGGGCTTCCTCCTGCTGTCCCCGTTCACGGCGATCGCCGCGAGCAGCGACCAGGCGATATGGGCGCTCGTGGGCACCATCCTGGCCACATCGGTGACCACGCCGTTCGTGGCGCTCTACTCGACGTTCCTCTACTACGACCTGCTCGCCCGGCGCACGGCGGCGTACTGAGAGGCCGTGAGCAGCGAGCGGCTGACCCGGAACTTCATCCTTCTCCGGGCGCTGCGATGGCTGCCGGTCGGGCTCGTCCTGCCGTTCCTCGTGCTCACGCCGGTGGCCCGCGGGCTGGAGCTCGACGCGGTCGGCGCGGTCTTCGCGGTCCACAGCGCCGTGCTGATCGCGCTCGAGGTCCCGAGCGGCGCGCTCGCGGACGCCGTCGGGCGCAGGCGCGTGCTGCTCGCGGGCGCCGCCCTCACGGCCGCCAGCCTCGGCGCCTTCGCGGTTGCTCAGAGCGTGCTCGCGTTCATGGCGTCCGTGGCGGCGCTCGCCGCGGGACGCGCCCTCATCTCAGGGGCGCTGGAGGCGTGGTACGTGGACTCGCTGCGAGCGCTGGACCCCGTTGCGCCGCTCGCCCGGGGGCTATCGCGCGGCACGGCCGCCGAGGGCATTGCGATGGCGCTGGGCGCCCTGGCCGGCGGCGCCCTCGTGTCGATCGCCGACCCGTCGGACGTGGCCGCTGGCGCCTTCGCCGGCTACGGCCTGGCCGCGCTCGTGGGTGCCGGAACCGCCCTCGTGTACTTCGCAGCCGTCGCGCTGCTGGTGCATGAGCCGCCTCACGCCCATGCGCTGCACGACGCGGGCCACGGGATCGCGCGGCGCGTGCGCAAGGTATTCGCGACCGCCCGCGCGGAGGCGGCGGCGTCTGTGACCGTGCGCGTGATCTTCGCGACTGCGGTGGCCTTCGGATTCGCGATGAGCGCCGTCGAGCTCCTCTGGCAACCGCACCTCGCGGACCTCGTGGGAAGCGAGCGGCACCACGGCTTCGAGTTCGGCGCGCTGGCGGCCGGGTCGATGCTCGCGGTGGCGCTGGGCGCCTGGGTGAGCCCGAGGCTGCGCCGACGGCTCGGCGTGCGGGTTGGGTACCTCACTGCCCTGGGACTCGTGGCCGTGTGCACCGCGCTCCTGGGTGAGCCCGGAGCGGTGGCTCTCTTCGTCGCGCTGTATCTCCTCACCTACCTGAGCTACGGGCTCGTCGACCCGATGCACGCGGAGCTGCTGAACGACGCGGTCGGGTCGGATGCGCGCGCGACCCTGATCTCGGGTGAGTCGCTCGCCGCGCAGGGCGGCGCGCTGGTGGCCAACCTGAGCGTCGGCGCGATCGCCGCCGCCGAGGGCACCGCGACGGCCTGGATGGTGGCCGGCGCGGCGCTGGCTCTGACGGGCGTGCTCGTGGCCGCGCCGCTTCGGCGCTCGCTGCAACGGGCGACGGCCTAGGCCGTCGGGCCGGTCAACTGATTTGCATTAAAGGATGCCCTCGCCAGGTGGCAGAAAATCGGTGCGGAAAACGCAACGAATCTCTGCCACCCGGGCCGGACAGCGCATTCGATGCTGTCGTTGGGGGCTACCTGTACGCGATGCCCGCGCTCGCCGGGCCGGTCAGCGGCACGATCTCGACCTCCCGGAAGCCCACCTCTCGGCACCATCCCGCGAAGTCGCTGCCCGTGAAGTCGACGGCGTCGCCGAACTCGATCAGCATGTTGAGCGACATCATCAGCCCGAAGGCGTTCTCTCGCCTGGCGTCGCCGATGAGGTTCTCGACCACGATGAACGCGCCGCCCTCCGGCAGGGCCTCGTACGCGGACCTGATCAGGGTGCAGCTTCCGGTCCAGGTTCCAGTCGTGCACGATCAGGCCCATCGTGATCACGTCCGCCTGAGGCAGCGGATCCGCGAAGAAGTCACCCGAGGCGGTGGTCACGCGGTCGTCCAGCCCGGCGGCGGCCACGGTCCGGGACAACGTCTTCTGGGTCGACTTAGGTTCCGACGTACCGGAATCAGCACGCTGGGTGCATCCGAACGGCACGCGGCAAGAGCAGGCTGGCCTGTTGCCCTAGTCTCGCCGCGGAACGGGCATGGGCTCTCGGGGCCCGGGTAGGGACATGGCATGGCTACGATCGCACGACGCTCAGGACGCGCCCGCGCAGGACGCGCCCGCTCCGCCAGCTCCCGCGCCGGACTTGCCGCGCGCCGCGGCCTCTCGGGCGTCGCCCGAATCGTGAGCCTGATCACCAGCATCGTCGTGGGCCTGATCGTGGTCGGGATCGTTCTCGTCCTGCTCGAGGCGAACCGCGACAACGCGATCGTCGACTGGCTCGTCGGCGCGGCGCAGTTCCTCGTCGAGCCCTTCGACAACGTCTTCCAGCTCGACGGCAGGAAGGCGACCGTGGCCGTGAACTGGGGCCTAGCCGCCCTGCTCTACGGGATCGCCGGCAGCCTGATCGCGCGCCTGCTGCGCCGCTA
>DASUQG010000078.1:0-9988 GCA_036280695.1 Thermoleophilaceae bacterium | reverse complement strand
GATCGGCATCTCGTTCATGATCACCTTGAAGCGGGCCGTCGAGCGCTTGATGTCACGCAGGAAGCGCGTGATCTGGCGCTGGCCCAGGAAGGTGCGGTTCGGGCTGCGGATCGCGTCGAGGCAGGCCTGGGACACCGGTTGTGCGAGCGACGGCGAGACGACCGAGAACACGTTGCGGGTGCTCTGCGGGGCCGTCGGCGCGAAGTCGGGCCTACCCGTCTGCGGGTTGTCGCAGACGTGGTTCGCGTCCGCGTTCGCGCTGCGGAAGGAGCGCTCGTCGAGGAAGAACAGCTCCACGTTGCGGCCCCAGCGGATCTTCCGGTAGAGGCCGTTTCGCGCACTCCATCTGACCGGCGCATAGTCGCGGAACGCCTTCGTGCCGCGCCTGTAGATCGTGCCGCCGCTCATGTTCACGTTGTTGTCGAACGAGTTCTCGGCCGGCGAGAAGTCGTTGATGAACTCGTGGTCGTCCCAGTGCGAGTAGAAGCCGGCCGAGCGGCGCAGCGCCCGCAGGCTGCGGTTGCGGAGGTTGACCTTGTACTTGGCCCACTTCTGCCGCACACTCAGCGCGATCGGGTTGAGCCGGTTCGGCACCTCGCTGTCCGAGTAGATGGTGTCGCCCAGCATCACGTTGAAGTCGTTGCGCTCCGCCTTCATCCGGCGCAGCACCCCGCCGTCGTTCCAGAACGGCGCGGTCTTGCCCGGCTCCGGGTTGAAGTCCTGGTCACCGCTCCAGGCGAACTCGACAGTCGCGTTCTGATTGCGCCTCGGGGCCGTCCTGAACGTGCCCACGTCGCTGCGCCTGCGGTTGGTGCCGACAAAGCGGAACCAGTAGCGCCGGTCCGGCTTCAGGCGCGTCACGCGCAGCTGAACCGTGTTGTCGTGGCTCCTGCGCGCGCGCACGGAGTGAGTGTCGAGATTCCTGAACCTGCGGTTGGCCGCGATCACGAGCGCGTACCTGCCGCTCTTGTTCGCCTTGCCCCAGAGCTGGGCGCTGGAGGACGTCACCTCTCCCGCCGTGACTCCGTATTTGAACCCCTTGGCGCCCAGCGCCGGAGGCGCGAGCAGGAGGGTGGCGACAAGGGCGAGCAGAAGAGCGCGGGCGTAGTTCATGGGCGCCATCCTAAGCGCAGGTAGGCTCCAGCTTGCAAATGGAGATCTCTCAGGCCGGTCACGACGTCGAAAATCAGGCGCCGCCGCTCGTGCCCTACAACGTGTTCGAGGCGGATCTCGCACTGCGCGAGGCGCTCGAGCGCGAGGGCGGTGGTTGGGGCGTTGACCGCCTGCGCGACACCGGCGAGCTCGCCGGCACGGCGGAGGCGCTCGCCCACTCAGAGCGCGCGGAGCGCAACGAGCCGGTCCTGCTCACGCACGACCGCTACGGCAACCGCATCGACCAGGTGGAGCTCAACCCGTCGTGGCACTGGTGCCTGCGCCAGGCGATCGAGCGCGAGATCCACTCGCTTCCCTGGAGGGACCCCCAGCCCGGCGCCCACGCCGTCCGCGCGGCGCTTTTCTTCGTCTGGAGCCAGGTGAACTCCGGGGTCATGTGCCCGGTGTCGATGACCTACTCCGCGATTCCGGCGCTGCGCGAGGAGCCCGAGCTGGCCGCCGAGTGGGAGCCGCGCGCGACGAAGCCGAGCTACGACGACGGCGCGCTGGTGGGCATGGCGATGACGGAGAAGCAGGGCGGCTCGGACGTGCGCGCGAACAGCACCCGGGCCACCCCGAACGGCGACGCCTGGGAGATCAACGGCCACAAGTGGTTCTGCTCCTATCCGCCCTGCGACGCCTTCCTCACGCTCGCCCAGGCTCCCGCGGGCCTGTCCTGCTTCCTGATCGAGGGGCGCGACCCCGGCTTCCGCATCCAGCGGCTGAAGGACAAGCTCGGCACGCGCTCGCTCCCGTCGAGCGAGGTGGAGTTCCACGGCGTGCGCGGACGGCTCGTGGGCGAGGAGGGGCGCGGGGTCCAGACGATCATCCGGATGGTCAACCACACGCGGCTCGACTGCCTGATCGGATCCTCCGCCGGGATGCGCTGGGGGCTCGCGCAGGCGCTGCATCACGCACGCCATCGGAGTGCGTTCGGGAAGCTGCTCGCGGACCAGCCGCTGATGCGGAACGTGCTCGCCGACCTCGCGATCGAATCCGAGGCCGCAACCGCGGTGACCATGCGCGTCGCGCGCGCCTACGACGATGGCGACGCTCCGTTCAGGCGCATCGCCACCGCCGTCATGAAGCACTGGGTCTGCAAGCGGGCGCCCGGGCACGCGAACGAGGCGCTCGAGTGCCTCGGCGGCAACGGCTACGTGGAGGAGTCGGGGATGCCGCGCCTGCTGCGCGACTCGCCGCTCAACTCGATCTGGGAGGGCTCGGGCAACGTGTCGGCGCTCGACGTGCTGCGCGCGCTCGCGAAGGAGCCCGAGGCGCTGCCCGCGTTCCTCGCCGAGTGCGAGCTGGCGCGCGGCGGCAACGCCGCCCTCGACGCGCAGCTCGACCGGCTGCGCGATGCGCGGCCGCAGGACCCGGAGTTCGAGGCCCGGCGCGTGGTCTCGGACCTCGCCGTCACGCTCCAGGCCAGCCTGCTCGTCCGCAACGGCCCCGCCCCGGTCGCGGACGCCTTCTGCGCCTCGCGGCTGCACGGCGGCACACGCGGCGCCTACGGGATGCTGCCGCCGTCGGTGGACGCCGAGGCGATCGTGGACCGCGCGCTGGCCGCTTGACCACCCTGCGCTACGAGGTCACGGGCCGCGTGGCCCGCATCACGCTCGACCGTCCCGAGCGCGCCAACGCGATCACGATGGCCATGCCGCGCGAGCTCGCCGAGCGCGTGGAGGAGGCCAACCTCGATCCCGCGGTCCACGTGATCGCTCTGTCGGGGAACGGCAAGGGTTTCTGCGGCGGCTATGACCTGGTCGAGTACGCCGAGGCGCAGATGCCGAACCACGATCCGGCCGAGCCGTGGGACGCGGTGACCGACTGGCAGATGATGAGCCGCAACCTGCGCGGCTTCATGAGCCTGTTCCACTCGGACAAGCCGGTCGTGTGCAAGGTGCACGGTTTCTGCGTGGCAGGCGGCACCGACATGGCCCTCTGCTCCGACCTGCTCGTGATCGCCGACGACGCGCGCATCGGCTATCCGCCCGCCCGCGTGTGGGGCGTGCCGACCTCGGCGCTGTGGGCGTTCCGCGTGGGCGACCAGCGCGCCAAGCGGCTGCTGTTCACGGGCGAGCTGATCGACGGCCGGACCGCGCACGAGTGGGGGCTCGCCGTCGAGGCGCCCCCGTCCGCGGAGCTCGACGACCGCTTCGAGGAGCTGGTCGAGCGCATCGCGCTCACGCCGGTGAACCAGCTCGTGATGATGAAGCTGCTCGTGAATCAGGCGCTGTTCGCCCAGGGCCTCCACGCCACGCAGGCGCTCGGAGTCTTCTTCGACGGCATCGCCCGTCATACCCCGGAGGGCTACGAGTTCCAGCGCCTGGCCGCCGAGTCGGGCTTCAAGGAGGCGGTGCGAGCGCGCGACCAGCCGTACGAACCGCCACAATCACCTGGATGAAGCCGCAGGTGGCCGCAGACCGGCTCCGTGACCTCCGGAGTGTCACGGATGCCGCGCTCGCCTACCTCCCACTCGAAGATTTGCTCAATGAGCTGCTGACCCGGGTGGTCGGGATCCTCGAGGCCGACACCGCGGCGATCCTGCTGCTCGACGACGACGACCGGACACTGGTCGCGCGGGCCGCCAAGGGCCTCGAGGAGGAGGTCGAACGGGGAGTGCGGATCCCGGTCGGCCAGGGGTTCGCGGGCCGCATCGCCGCGACCCGCCAGCCGGTCCAGGTCGAGAATCTCGACACGGCCGAGATCTTCAACCCGATCCTGCGTGAGAAGGGCCTCCGCTCCCTGCTGGGAGTCCCCCTGCTCGTCGAGGGCGGTGTGATCGGCGTCATGCACGTGGGCACCCTCACCCCGCGCAACTTCACTGCGGACGACACGGAGCTGCTGCAGAGCGCCGGCGACCGTGCTGCGCTCGCGATCTCGAGCCGCCTGACCGAGCGCGAGCGCGGCCTCGCCGATGCGCTCCAGACCAGTCTGATGCCGCGGCTTCCGCAGGTGCCGGCGGTCATGCTCACGGGCCGCTACCTGCCCGCGGCCTCGGCCCAGCTCGGCGGCGACTGGTACGACGCGTTCCTGCTCCCCGACGGGCGGCTCGGCCTGGCGATCGGGGACGTGGTGGGCCGCGGCTTCTACGCGGCGGCGGTCATGGGACAGCTGCGCAGCGGGTTGCGAGCCTACGCGCTCGACGGCATCGCGCCCCCTGAGGTGCTGGAGCGGCTCAGCCGCCTGCTGCGCCAGCTCGTGCCCGGCCGCACCGCCACGGTGCTCTACCTCGTGCTGGACCCGTATGGAGGCTCGCTGCTGGCCTCGAGCGCCGGCCATCCCCCTCCGCTCGTCGCAGGCGACGACGGGGTCCCCGTATTCCTCGACCTGCCCGGGTCGGCGCCGCTCGGCGCCACGCGCAACCCGACCTACGAGCAGCGTGAGCACGCCATCGAGCCGGGCTACAGGCTGGTGCTCTACACGGACGGACTGGTGGAGCGCCCCGGCGAGTCGCTGGACGCGGGGCTCGAGCGGCTGACCGCGCTGGTGCGCGACGCCGAGGAGGACGTGGAGCGCCTCGGCGACCGCCTCGTCGCCGAGTTGTTGCCGGATGGCCCGAGCGTGGACGATGCCGCCCTGTTGATCGCCCGTTCGCTGCCGCTTTCCCAATCGCTCCTTACGCGCCTGCCGGCGGACGTGGAGTCGATCCCCCTCATGCGCCGGATGCTCGGGCGCTGGCTCCAGGAGGCGGGCGCCACCCGGGGCCAGGCGGAGGACCTCGCGCTGGCGGCCTCGGAGGCGTGCGCGAACGCGATCGAGCACGCCTACGGGCCGGGGCCGGGGATCCTGGAGGTCAGCGCCTCCAGATCGGGTGGCGAGGCCCTCGTCGCCGTTCGCGACTACGGCACCTGGCGACAGCCGCGCGGCGCGAACCGTGGCCGTGGTTTGATGCTGATGGAGGGCCTCACCGACTGGGTCGAGGTGGTTCGCGGAGAGGACGGCACGACCGTCCAGCTCTGCCGGCGACTGGGATCGGAGGCGGCGTGAACGCGAATGTGGAGCTGGATCACCGTGACTCGATCGGGATCGCCCGGTTGAGCGGCGACGTCGACATCGTCCAGGCGAGCGTCCTGCGAAAGCGGCTCCTGGGCGCCGTCCGCAACCAGGACCTGGGCCTGGTGGTCGACCTGTCGGAGGCGAGCTACATCGACAGCGTGGGAGTGAGCCTCCTGTTCGAGCTGGCGGAGCGCCTGACGGATCGCCAACTGCGGTTCGCGGTCGTGATGCCCGACGGAGGCATCGTCCAGCGGGTGCTGACGATCGTGCACCTGGACTCGGTCGCGGAGGTCCACCCGCGCGTCGAGGACGCGGTCGCCGCGCTGCGCGGCGGCGCCTAGCCGCGCCGCCCGATCCCGGATCGGAAGCGCCAGACTCCCGCCCCGGCGAGCGCTATCCCGAGCGCGGGGATCCAGAGCGGGAAGCCACCGCGGTCGTCCGACGGCTCGGCAAGCGAGACTGTCTCGGGCGGCAGCGGGGTGCCGTTTCCGCCCGCGTCCCCCGGTCCCTCGATCCACACCCCACCGGCGCCCTGGCGCGCGGCGGCGCTGCCCTTCGGGAAGGCGACGTAGTCCTGCGGCGCGCTGCCGCTGCCCACGACGAGCGCGGGGAAGGCGAAGCTGCGCTTCTCCGCGACGACGGTGAGCCGCCAGCGGCCGTCCGTGGGAAGGACGATTCGCAACTTGAACCCGGCCTGGCCGGCCATGCTGGCCGGCACCCGGCGGAGCTGCCCGCGCACGCGCCGATCGCCCCGGGTGGCCACGACCACGGGGTGCGGCCGGCGCCGGAACTCGTTGAACTCGATCGTGGCCTCCCACGGCCTGCCGGCCTCCACAGCCTCCGGCCCCGAGGTGAGAACGGCATGCGGACCCTTGGCGCTGGCGGCGGGCGCGAAGACGAGACCGGCGACGAGTAGAACGACCAGTTTGCGTGTCATGCGATGTCTACACCCCTCGAGGGCGAGGGGTTCCCGGCTTCAGCCCCGGACCACAGTCAGCGTCCCAGGAACTCGTCCAGGCCCGCTCGCGCCTCGCGCTGGACCTTCGAGCGCAGCATCGGCGTCCAGCCGAGGGCCAGGCCGGCTGGGCCGAGCGCCTGCCGCGCCCAGGCGTAGAACGAGAAGGAGTCGCGGTGCGCGGCGATCAGTCCGTCCTCGAAGCGGAACTCAGCGCGGATGTCGTTGTGGACTCGGCGGCCGGTCGAGAACGTGTAGTCGGCCAGCCAGTGGGCGCTTCCGCGCTCGTCGTCCGCGTCGTGGTCGGCGAGCGTCACCTCGAGGTCCCGTGCCCGCCCGGTGAGCATGCGCCACATCGCGCCGGGCTCCTCGCCGCGCAGGTCGGTGAAGACCGGATCCGAGAAGCGCGCGCCGGGCGCGTAGCACGCGGCCATCGCGTCGCCGTCGCCGCGGGCGAACGCCGCGTAGAAGCGCTCGATCAGCTCGTCGTTGGGGTGCGCCATCAGTCGTCGAAACGGCCGGCGAACAGGGCGAACACCGCACCCTGCGGGTCCCGCGCCACGAGGATGCGGCCGCCGGGAACCTCCTGTGGCGGGACCATCACCGTTCCTCCCAAGGGACCGATCTCCTCAGCGGCGGCGTCGAGGTCGTCGATCCCGAAGTAGACGAGCCAGTGCGACGGGGCCGGCCCGCCCGGCGGCAGCGGCATCATCCCGCCGTTCACGGCCTCGCCGCGGTAGATGCCCCAGTACGGCGGCTCCACGGACATCTGCTCGAAGCGCCAGCCGCACAGATCGCTGTAGAAGCGCTGTGCGGCCTCGGGGTCGCTCGTATTGAGCTGGTTGAGAGTGAGCGTGCCGGGCGCGTTCACCACCTCGGCGCCGATGGCCCTGCGCGGCTGCCAGACGCAGAAGACCGCTCCGGTCGGGTCCTGCAGCGTCGCCATGCGTCCGGCGTCCATCACGTCGAACGGCTCCGCGAGCACGTTGGCGCCCAGCTCGCGTGCGCGCGCCGTGATCGCGTCGACATCTTCCACCGTCACATACGACGCCCACGCCGGATGGCGCTCGGTCGTCTCGAACATCGCGGCCGCGGCGCGCCCGCCGAGGCGCGCCATCACGTACACGCCGCCGTCCGGGATCGGACTGTCCTCGAAGCCCCAGCCGAACAGGCCGCCGTAGAACTGCTTCGAGGCCTCGGCGTCCGGAGTGCTCAGGTCGGTCCAGGAGAAGGTTCCCTGCTCGTGGCTATCGCGTTCGCCCATGGAACGACGATAACGCGCCGTAATTCCGGCCGGTTGCCGGACATACTCGCTGTTAGAGGGGAGTGCGGCCGACACGCCACGAGAGCTTCGAGGGACTGTTCCGGGAGAACTACGCGGCGGTGCGCGCCTATGCGCTGCGTCGCGCATCACGGGAGGCCGCCCAGGATGTCGTGGCGGAGACGTTCCTCGTGGCGTGGCGGCGGCTCGACGACGTGCCGGCCGACGCGCTCCCCTGGCTGTACGCGGTCGCGCGCCGCGTGCTGGCAAACCAGCGCCGCTCGGCGAACCGCGGCGCGGCGCTGGAGCGTCGCCTCGCGGGCGCCGCGACGCCCAGGGGCGCGCCCGACCCGGGCGACACGCTGGGCGACAACGAGCTGATGCGCCTCGCCCTCGCCCGGCTCCCCGAGCACAGCCGTGAGGCGCTGATGCTGGTCGCATGGCACGGGCTCACGGGCGCGCGCGCCGCTCGCGCCGCGGGCTGCTCGCGAGCCGCCTTTGCGGTGCGCCTGCACCGTGCGCGCGCCCGCCTGACGGCCGAGCTGGCCGCACTGGAGGCGCCTGCCGCCCGGGGCCTGGAACCGCAATCGATGGAGGTGGGTCGATGAGCCCGCGTGGAGACCTGATGGAGAGGCTCGCAGCCGCGGATCCGCGGCCCGACGCCGAACGGCTGGGCGCCGAGGACCAGAGCGAGGCCGACGCGCTGCTCGCGCGCCTGCTGGCCACGCCGCACGACGGCCATGCCGTCGCCCGGCGCGTCCGGCCGCGGCGCGTGCGGCGCTGGGCAATCGTCGCCACCGGCGCGCTCTGTTCCGCCGCAGCGGCGTTCGCCGCGGTGAACCTGCTCGACTCGGACGCGCCGGGGCCGGACGTGGTCGAGCAGGCGGTGGCGGCCCTGACGCGCGAAGGGGTCGTCTACCACGTGCTCGAGCGCTACGAGTTCAGCGCCAACGGCTTTCGGGACGCCGGAAGTAGAACCCTCTTTATGGAGCACTGGCACACAACCGGCGGCCGTTTCCACGTCAAGACGTTCGCCGCCAGAGGCCAGAGACGTGGGCGCCTACTCCAGGACATGGCCGGGCGCCAGCTGGCGGGGCGCCGCGGTGGGCCGGTGCTCCTGTGGGTCTCGGGCCCCGACAGGATCGTCGCCATGGGCTTCGCCGAACGACAGGCCAACAGGGGAGCGCCCGGCATCGACCGCTTCGCCGACCCCGGCGCGCGCCTCAGGGCGCTCGAGCAGCAGGGACGCCTGCGACTGGCGGGCACGACCCAATTCGGGAATCGGCGCGCGTACCGGCTGGTGTCGGGCGTGGTTCCGGGCTGGAGCAAGAACTCCGAGGAGAGCGTTGTGTTCCTGGTCGACACCGAGACCTACCTTCCGTTGGCCGAGCGTCGCTGGCTGCGTATGAGTGCCGGGGCGGAGGTCCGATCCACCACCCGGTATCTCGTCTACGAGCAGTTGCCGCTGAACGAGCGCACCCGCAAGCAGCTCGACCTCGACCCACACCCGGGCGCGAGCTGCGCGCCGCATACGGGCGATGTCAGGGGAAGGCGCTCGCCGGGCTTCCCGAATCCCTGCGCGCGTTAGGCTCGGCTGGCTGCGGCACCGGGATGTAACCCGGGGGATTGACTCTGGCCCCCGCGGGTACAACAGGTCCAGCAGCGATGAATCAGCAGCGTTATTTCGCCTATCGATCGTTGCTCGCGGAGCTCGGCGAGTGGCGCCTTTCGGCCGCCCTCGAGACCGATACCTACGACGAGCTCTGCGACGCCGCCGAGGGCCTGCTGCTCTCACGTGCGGGCGAGGAGGCCGAGGAGCCGCTTGCCCGCGCCAGCACCGCCGTGCTCGGCATGCTGGCGCTCGACGAGCTCGACGAGCAGAACGCCTCCTGGCTCCTGGACTCGCTCCTGGCCTGCGGGCCGCAGGTCGCGCTCCGCGACGCGGCCTAGCGCCCGAAGCGCCCGGTGAGCGTTCCGCGCGCGAGCGCGTGGTCCGACAGGGCCGCCCGCACGTCGTCCGGGGAGCTGTTCTTGTCGAGGCCGAGCGGCGCGTCCGCGGCGTAGAGCGCGAACACGTACCGGTGCGGGTCGTCGCCCTCGGGCGGGCAGGGGCCGCCCCAGCCGTGGTCGCCGAAGCTGTTCTCGGCCTCGACCGCGCCGGCGGGCACGCGGCCCTCCGGGATCCCGGTCTGATCGGCTGGGATGCCGAGCACGGTCCAGTGCACGAAGCGATCGGCGTCCGGATCCTCGACCACGAGCGCGAGCTCACGGGCGCCGCCGGGCAGGCCGGACCAGCGCAACGCGGGCGAGCTGTCGCTGCCGTCGCAGGTGAAGCGCTCCGGGATCGTGCCGCCGTCCCGGAACGCGGGGCTCGTGACGGTGATCGAGAGCTTGACCTCAGGCAGCGGCTCGCTCGGCTTGTCGCCGCCGCCGCAGCCGGCCGGCAGCGCCGCCAGCAGCAGGAGCGCGAGGGGCCGCCACACGGGCCCAAGGTACCGTGAAGGCGGTGCCCAGGCGCACGCGCATCCTCGCGTACGGAGCGGCCGCCCTGCTCACGGCAGTGGGCTTCGGGTGCGCGGCGCTCGGCGGCCTCGCGGGCGCGATCGCGGCGATCGCGCTCG